>JAIEMN010000001.1 GCA_019752115.1 Gemmatimonadaceae bacterium | reverse complement strand
CCAGCGTGTCAGCCGACATGGAGCCAGCACCTCACGTCGTGCGTCGATCCGACGGCGGCGAGCGGCGGCCGGCGGCTGCGGCGCAGCCTTTTCGGCACGCGCACGCTTCTCGCGTTCCCAGCGGGCGCGAATTCGGGATACCTGATCGTCGGTCAGCAGCGACAAATGGCTGCGAACCGGCACGTCCATCTGGCGCAGCAGCGCGATCACCTCGTCCGCCGAGATGCCGAACTCACCCGCCATGTCATGCACACGAAGCTTGCTCAACCCGTCCTCCTACCGCGAAACGCGCGTCGCGTCGCCTGCCGGGAGTGCCCCGGCTACGGCGCCACGTATCCCGTGCGCCAGCGCTTGATCTACGATCCCGATCGCCGCCGTGGATTCCCGCCCCACGGCACCGCCCAGCTCGGCCGCACTCGGCCACTCCATCATCTCCACACGCCGGGCCGTGAGGACCGGCACCACCTTGTCCAGCGAGTGTCGCGACACATCCTGCGCCACGATGGCCAGCTGAACCTTGCCCTTCTGCACCGCGAGGCGCACCTGCTCCACGCCAATCACCACCAGCCGCCCGCGGGCGCCCAATCCGACGAGGCCGAGCACCTTGCGACGCACGGCATCGGAGAGCGCCCCGGGGGCCGACTCACTCACGCCTGATCCGCGCCATCATCCTCGGTCGTCAGCTCGTCGATGATGGCCATGATGCGGTCTGCTTCCTCGGGCGCGATGCCCGGCAGGCGCAACAGGTCGTCGCGATCGAGATCGAGGATGTCGTTGAGGGTGCGATACCCGGCTTCGGCGAGCACGGCGACCGTAGCGGTCTCGAGCCCGTCGATTTCATTGAGCGGCACATCGGCTTCAGCCTCTTCGGGCAGCGGGGCGAAGAGGGGCGATTCGCCGCCCTTCTCCATCCACTCGCGGCTCGAGTAGAGATCGATCTTCCACCCGGTCAGCTCAGACGCCAGCCGTACGTTCTGCCCGTTGCGGCCGATGGCCAGCGAGAGCTGGTCTTCGTCCACGACGGCCTGAATGGTGCGGGAGATCGCATCGGAGAAGACGCGCGCGACGCGGGCCGGCGCGAGCGCCAGCTTGGCGAAGCGCTCCGGATCGGGGCTCCACGGCACGATGTCGATACGCTCGCCACCGAGCTCGTTCACGACGGCCTGCACGCGGGCGCCCTTGAGGCCGACGCAGGCGCCGACCGGATCGACGGCGTCGTCGCGCGACGTGACGGCAATCTTGGTACGGCTGCCGACTTCGCGGGCCGCCGCCTTGATCTCGACGATGCCCGACTGGATCTCGGGGACCTCGAGCTTGAAGAGCGCCTGCACGAAGAGGGCGTCGGACCGGCTCAGAATGAGCCGCGGCCCCTTGGGGGTGTCTTCCACGCGCTTGAGGACCGCGCGCACCGGCTCACCCTGGTGATAGTGCTCGCGATGGTTCTGCTCGCGATACGGAATGATCGCTTCCGCCTCGCGGAACTTGTTGAGCATGACGACCAGCTTGCCGCGCTCGATCTGCTGCACCTCGCCGGAGAGGAGATCACCCACACGCCCGGCGAATTCATCGCGGATGCGGGTGCGCTCGCCTTCGCGGACGCGCTGAATGATGCGCTGCTTGGCCGCCTGCACGGCCGTGCGCCCGAACTCGAGGAAGTCGACGGGAATTTCCATCACGTCGCCGACCTGGAACTCGGGATCCATGAAGCGCGCCTCTTCGACGGTCACTTCGCGTGACTCGTCGGTGACCTCGTCCACGACGGTCTTGAGCAGCACGATGCGGATCTCGCCCTTGGCTTCGTCGATCTCGACTTCCGCCTGGACGTTCGCGCCGTGCTTCTTCGCCAGGGCGGCATGGATGCCGTCCTGGAGAAGCATGTGCAGCTCCTCGCGCGTGATCTGCTTCAGATTCGACAGCTCACGAAGCGCCGTGAGGATTTCCGCCGATCCGGCCATCAGGACTCCCCTATCGTTTCCAGTGAAACGCCAATCGCGCCTGCGTGACGTCGGCAAGAGGCACGGCGACTTCCCGGCCCTTCCCGTCCCGCACGAGCGCGACCTCGGCGCCTTCCTCACCATTGAGGGCGAGGATCTCGACTTCCTGTTTGCCACCAGCCAGCAGCCCGCTCGTCACGACGGCATGCCGGCCCACGAACCGGCGCCAGTCTGCCGCGTGCCGCAGCGGGCGATCTGCCCCCGGCGACGACACTTCCAATACATACTGCTCACCAACCATCGCACCGGCCTCGAGGCGCGCCTCCAGGGCACGCGAGACCTGTGCACAGTCGTCGATGGTGACCTTTTCCCCGTCGCGCCGATCGATCCGGAGCTCGAGGACCGGGCGAGCCCGCGAGCCCCCGCGCTTCAGCTCGACCAGATCAAACCCGATCAGGTCAAGTTCTTTGGCGACAAAGGCTTCGATTGACTCACCCACCAGCAGGTCTCCCGTACGGTTTTCTTCATGCCAGCCCGCCGACGGCCGCCGGATTGCGCCGGAATCAGCCCCCAGAGAACAAAAAAGTGTGGGGGCCATCCCCACACTTCTTCCTGCCGCGTGAAGCGGCCGAGGTCACGAAGAGGTTCCTTCTCAGTCTTGCAACCTAGGCCCCAAACACAAGCTGGTCAAGAGGATGCCAGCGCGATCACGCCCAACTGACGCCCCGGATCGCCCGCCCGATGACTGTAAAATCGGTCATTATGACACCGGGTACACCATGCGCTGATCGTGATCTCTGGGACCCCCAGCCGCTGTGCCTGTTCCGCCAGGACGGCGCGGACATCGAGATACCCCTTCCCCTGGGCTGGACGGCCGGTCACCGCCTCCAGCACTTCTGGCCCCACTTCGTAGCAGGGGCCGCAGATGGAGGGGCCGAGGTGCACCACGCATTCGTGAGCCGGGAATCCGAGCTGGGCGAAGAGCCCGACGCCCACCCGAAGAATCTGCGCCGCGGTCCCGCGCCACCCGGCGTGCAGCGCCGCGACCGCACCGGCGGGGTGCGCCAGCAGGACCGGGGTGCAGTCGGCCACCGTCACCGCGAGCGCCGTCCCCGGCACCGTCGTGACGTGCCCGTCCACGCCGTGCCCCCGGAGCCAGCCGCGCCAGCCATCCGCGTGCACGGTGACGTCGGCCCCATGGATCTGATGGGCGGAGGCCAATCGCTCCACGCCGAGGGTCCGCAGATCGGCCTGGAGCGCCGACCACCGCCCAACGACCGCCTCCACCGGCTCGGTCGACCCCAACCCGAAGGAGCCATTGGCCCGGGTCGTCGTCCACCCGGACACGCCGGCCGGCAGCCCGGGGACGGGCTCGGCCTGGGCAAGCAGCGGCAGCGCACCGGTCATCCCCAGCTCCTCAGCGGGCGCTCAGTTCCACGCGCTTGATGCGCGCCCCCAGCGCCCCGAGTCGCTGCTCGATCCGCTCGTAGCCGCGTTCGATCTGCTGCGCGTTGTTGATGGTGCTCGTGCCCTCGGCGCAGAGCGCTGCCAGCAGCATCGCCATACCGGCCCGGATGTCCGGGCTTTCGACGGTACCACCGCGCAGACGCGTCGGGCCGCTCACGATGGCGCGATGCGGATCGCAGAGCACGATGCGGGCACCCATGCCGACCAGCTTGTCGGTGAAGTAGAGGCGCGACTCGAACATCTTTTCGAAGAAGAGGATCATCCCCTCGCACTGCGTGGCCGTCACAATGGCGATCGACATCACGTCAGCGGGGAACGCCGGCCAGGGCTGATCTTCGAGCTTGGGCACGTGGCCGCCGAGATCGCTCTGAATGCGCCGTGACTGTTCAGCGGGGATCACGAGATCATCGCCGTCGATCTCGCAGCTGATGCCGAGCCGCTCGAAGCCCATCAGCGTGCTGCGCAGATGCTCGACCCCGGCGCGCTCGATGCGCAGCGCCGACCGTGTCACCGCAGCGAGGCCGATGAACGAGCCCACTTCGATGTGATCGGGCCCGATCTCATGGGTCGCGCCGCCGAGCGGCAGCCCGCCTTCGATCGTGTATACGTTCGAACCGATCCCCTCGATGCGCGCGCCGAGGGCGACAAGGAAGTTCGCCAGATCCTGCACATGGGGCTCACTGGCCGCGTTGCGCAGTACCGTGCGCCCCTTGGCGGCAACGGCCGCCATGAGCGCGTTCTCCGTGGCCGTAACGCTCGGCTCATCGAGGAAGACGTCGGCCCCGGTCAGCTGGCGCGCATCGAAGCGGAAGCGCTCACCGAGCTCGTAGGTGGCGCCCATGGCTTGGAGGACATGGAAGTGCGTATCGAGCCGACGCCGACCAATGACGTCGCCGCCCGGCGGCGACAGCGTGACCGTGCCGCACCGGGCGAGGAGCGGGGCCGCCAGCAGGATGGACGCCCGGATCCGCGCACAGAGGACCGGGTCGAGATCCGCGGCCTGGACGTCCCGCGCGTGAATGCGCAGCTCGTTGGTCCCCGTCCACTCGCACGACGCGCCGGTCGTGCGCACCAGCTCGACGAGCGTCTCGATGTCGCGAATGCGCGGGACGTTGCGCAGCTGCACCGGTTGATCGGTGAGCAGGGCGGCGGCCACG
The DNA here is from genome assembly GCA_019752115.1 of Gemmatimonadaceae bacterium. Taxonomy (NCBI): domain Bacteria; kingdom Pseudomonadati; phylum Gemmatimonadota; class Gemmatimonadia; order Gemmatimonadales; family Gemmatimonadaceae; species Gemmatimonadaceae bacterium. The sequence goes on along the minus strand of JAIEMN010000001.1, from coordinate 69,708 downwards.
ATGGGCAACGCGGCATTCTTGTTGCCAGCCGGACGGATGGATCCGTGCAGGCGCTGGCCTCCCTCGACGACGAACTGAACGGCGGACATGCGATGCGGGCTGAGTTAAGGTGCGGTCAGGCTTGGAAGCTTAGTCGCCCGATGGCATGGACACGAGCCTGACGAACCCTTAGATCACCCCACATGGCCCTCGCGAGTCCTCTGGCGTCCCTGCTCCTGCAGGCGGCCACCCGTCCGGACACGATCATCGCCCGCACGATCCCCGAGCGCGGGCTGCTCGAGTGGACCAACGGGATTCTGCAGCTGATCGTGCTGGTGCTGGCGGTGGCGGCGATGATCGCGCTCATCCTGCTCTTCACCGCCATGCGCGCGGGGATCCGCCGGCTGACCGACACCGCCGACCGCCTCGCCGCCGACGCCAAACCGATGCTCGACCAGGCCAACGCCATGGTCGGCGATGCCCGCTCCATGGTGCAGACGGTCCGTCGCGATGTGGAGCGCCTGAGCGATGGCGTGGGCGCCGTGTCGGACCAGCTGCTCGATGCCGCCGAGACCACCGCCCAGCGGGTGGACGAAGTGAATGCCGTGCTCGATGTGCTGCAGGACGAGCTCGAGGACACGGTGCTCACGACGGCGGCGGCGGTGCGCGGCGTACGGGTGGGCGCACAGGCGCTCGCCGCGGGGCTGCTGGGAGTGCGACGCGGGGTGCGGCGCCGCCGACGGCGCGAACGGCCCCGCCCCGACGGGGCTGACGATCGGTTGGACGATCCCGCCGCGGCGGATGACGTCACCGACTGACGCTCGCCGATGGCCGTGGTGGCTGTCGCTCCTGACGGCCTGCGTGGGTGTCGTGCTGCTGCCCCGCAGCGCATGGGCGTGGACGCCCGGCACCCATGTGTTCCTCGGTGAAGCGATCCTGCGCCACCTGACGCTGCTGCCCGGGCAGATCGCGGAGCTGTTGGCGGCCTTTCCCGCCGACTTTCTCTACGGCTCCATTGCGGCCGACACCAGCATTGCCAAGAAGTACGCCGAAGTGGGCCGCCATTGTCATTCGTGGCGCGTCGGCCTCGAGATTCACGACGACGCCGAGCCGCCGCATTTGCGTGCGTTCGCGCTCGGCTATCTCTCGCATCTCGCCGCCGATGTCGTGGCGCACAACTTCTACGTGCCCCGGCAGCTCGCGGTCACGTCCAGTACGACGGCGCTCGGGCACAGCTACTGGGAAAGCCGCATCGATACGCACCTCGGGGAACCGTGGCCACGCAAGGCGCGTGAGCTGCTCTTTCTCGATCACTCGGCGGCCGACCAGCATCTCGATCGCATTCTGAGCCCGACGTTGTTCGGCACACCGACCAATCGCCGCATCTTCCGCGGCATGGTGTACGTGACGGACACCGAGTCGTGGCAGCGCATCTTCCAGCTCATCTCGGAAAACAGTCGCTGGGACCTGAGCGACGCCGAAGTGGGCCGGTATCTCGCGCGCTCCTTCGACTACATCGTGGACCTGTTTCAGCAGTGGGATCGCAGTGAGCCGTTCCGCTTCGATCCCTCAGGCGATGAGCCGCTGCGTCAGGCCAAGAAGGTGCGCCGCACCGCCCGTCGCCAGGGCGGCGATGTGCGTGCGGCGCTCGAGGCCGATCGGATGTTCGGTATGCCGAGCACGCCGCTCACCCACGCGGCCTCGCTCGACACCCCGCTGTTCCTGCCGCGCCTACCCCGCGCGTGATGCGAGCAACTGATTGACCTTCTTGGGGTCCGCCGCGCCGCCCGACTTCTTCATCACCAGGCCCACCAGCACGCCCTGCAGCTTCTTCTCGCCGCCCAGAAAGCGGGCGGCTTCGGCGGGGTGCTCCGCCAGGACCGCCTCGATCCACTGGATCAGGGCACTGTCATCCTTCACCTGCAGCAGGCCGGCCCGCTTGGCCAGCTCCAGCGGCTCGGCGTCTTCCTGCTCGAGCATCGTGAAGAGCTGACGCGCGGCGGTGTTCGAGACGTCCCCCGCGGCCTCGAGCTTGATGAGCGCGCCAAGGCGCGCCACGCTCACGGGGTGGGCCTCGAGGGCCACGCCGCTCGCGTTCACCGCCGCGAGCACGGTACCGAGCAGCCAGTTCGCCGCCCGTCGCGGATCGCCACTCGCGGCCACCATGGCCTCGTAACGATCGGCCAGCGCCCGCGACGCCACGAGCTGCTCGATCTCCGCGTCGCCCAGGCCGTACTGGGACGCAAAGCGCGCGCGCTTGGCGTTCGGCAGCTCCGGAAGTGCCGCCTGCTGCGCCGCGATGTACGCAGGGGTGAGCCGCAGCGGCGGCAGGTCGGGTTCCGGGAAATAGCGATAATCGTGGCTGCCTTCCTTGCTGCGCGCCGGGCGCACCTGATTGCGCTTGTCATCGTACAGCATGGTCTGCTGCTCGATGGTGCCACCCGCCTCCAGCACCGCGACCTGACGCGCAAACTCGATCTCCACCGCCTTCTCGACCGCCGAGAACGAATTCACGTTCTTGATCTCGGTCTTGGTGCCAAGCGTCTCGCTGCCGTGCGGCCGGATCGAGATGTTCACGTCCACGCGCAACGACCCTTCTTCCATGTTCGCGTCGGACACCTCGGCGTACTCGAGAATCTGCTTCATGCGTCGCGCGTACGCGCCGGCCTCGGCGGCCGAGCGAATATCCGGCTCGGAGACGATTTCGACGAGCGGAGTCCCGGCCCGATTGAGATCGATGGCCGACCAGTCGGCGAAGCGATCGTGCACCGACTTGCCGGCGTCCTCTTCCATGTGCACCCGATGCACGCGAATCGCGTGCGGCGTGCCATCGGGGCGCGTGCCGATCACGACCTGCCCATCGGTCGCGAGCGGGCGATCGAACTGCGAGATCTGATAGCCCTTGGGGAGATCGGGATAGAAGTAGTTCTTGCGCGCGAAGACCGAGGCCTCGTGCACCGTGCACCCCAGCGCAAGCGAGGCGCGGGTCGCCAACTCGACCGCATGGGCGTTGAGCACCGGCAGCGCGCCGGGGAGCCCGAGGCAGACCGGGCACGTGTTGGCATTGGGGGCGTCACCGAACGAGGTGGCGCACCCGCAGAAGATCTTGCTGCGCGTCTTGAGCTGGCAATGCACTTCGAGCCCGATCACCAGCTCCCAGGTGGTTGCGCTCACTGGTGCGCCTCCGCGCCGAGAGCCTGTTCGAGGGCGGCGGCCACCCGCAACATGGTCGGTTCGGCGAAGTGGGGCGCCATGAGCTGCCCGCCCACCGGCAGGCCATCGAGTCGCCCGATCGGGAGCGACATGGCGGGAATACCGGCCAGGTTCGCGGTGACGGTGAAGATGTCGCTCAGGTACATCTCGTAGGGATCGGAGACCTCCCCGATGCGAAAGGCCGGCGAGGGCGCGGTCGGTGTGAACAACACATCCACGCCGCTGGCAAAGACCTCCGCGAACTCCTGCGTGATGAGCGAGCGGACGGCCTGCGCGCGGCGATAGTACGCGTCGTAGTAGCCCGCGCTCAAGACATAGGTGCCCAACAGAATGCGGCGGGTGACCTCGCTGCCAAAGCCGTGCGAACGCGTCGCCTCGTACATGCTGCGGAGGTCGTGGCCGTGCCCGCGCACGCCGTATCGCACGCCATCGTAGCGCGCGAGATTGCTCGACGCCTCCGCCGGCGCGAGGATGTAGTAGACGGGGATGGCGAAGTCGGTGCTGGGGAGCGAGACCTCGCGGACTTCCGCCCCCAGCGCCCGATAGTGATCGAGCGCCCGTTCGCACTGGGCGGCGATGCGCGCATCGAGTGAGGCAGGGAAATACTCGACGGGCTTGCCGATCACGAGCCCAGCGAGCGGGCGGTCGCCCTCGAGGCGCGGTTGCATGGCCGGCACATCGCGATTGGCGCTGGTGCTGTCGAACGGATCGTGCCCGGCAATCACCTCGAGCCCGAGCGCCGCTTCGGCCACGGTCGCGCCAAACACGCCCACGTGATCGAGCGACGACGCGTACGCCACGAGCCCGTAGCGACTCACGCGACCGTAGGTCGGCTTGATGCCGACGATCCCGCAGAATGCCGCCGGCTGCCGCACCGAGCCACCGGTTTCGGAACCGAGCGCGATGCGCACGACCCCACTCGCCACCGCGACGGCGGACCCGCCACTCGAGCCCCCGGGAACGCGCGTGGGGTCGATCGGATTCCGCGTGGGGCCGTAGGCGCTGTTCTCGGTGGACGACCCCATCGCGAATTCATCGAGATTGGTCTTGCCGATGATGACCGCACCGGCCTCACGGAGCTTGCGCACCGCCGTGGCCTCGAATGGACTGACGTACCCTTCGAGCACCCGCGAGCCGCAGGTCGTGGGCAATCCATGCGTCGCGAGATTGTCCTTCACCGCCACCGGTACGCCCGCGAGCGGGCCCACTGCCGCGGTGCGCCCCGCCGCGTGTTCGCCGGTGCGATCGACGGCCAGGAAGGCGTTCAGCCCATCGGGGCCGGCCTGCACGGCGTCGTACCGCGCCCACGCATCGGCCAGCGTGTGGCGCGCGAGATGCTCGAGGCTCACGCGTCCTCCGAGGCGCCAAGGTCGCCGTGCGTGGCCAGGCGGGGCACGAGGAAGAACCCATCGCGGGCGGCCGGGGCGAACGCCTCGCGGGCTCGCGCGAGGGGCATGGGGGCGCTGGCGTCGTCTCGCAGCGGTGCGGCGGCATCGGGCGGCGTCAGCGGGACTCCGCTGATGTCCACGCGCTGGAGCACATCCATGTGCCCCAGAATGCCGTTCAACTCACGCACCAGTGCTGGCAGGTGGGCTTCGTCGAGCCCAAGCCGCGCCAGGGCGGCGACGTGACGCACATCATCCGGCGTAACCGACATCAGTCCCATCCTCGTTCAAGCTTCGCCTGCGCCAAGACCAGCGTCTTGCGCCCGATCTCTTCATCATCGAAATCGATGCGCACCTTGAGGTCGCGCCCGCTCCCGGTGAGTTCGGCGATGGTGCCGGTGCCGAACTTCGCGTGCTTCACGCGCTCGCCCGGACGGAACGCTGGCGCATCCTGCGACTCGTCCTCCGGCGATGGCACCTCCTCGCGCCGGTTCGGCTTGCTGAAGCCGCCCACCGGAGCCTTGCCGAAGGGGATATCGCGACCGGCACTGCTGCCGTAACCCGCCGAACCGTAGTTGCCGGCAGGACGCTTGCCGGCGCTGCCAGCACCGCCGCCGGTGCGACTCCCGCCGCTCCACGAGCTCTTGCCCCAGCTGCTGTCATCGTCGCGACGGCTTCCGTAGCCACCGCCGTAGCCGCCGCCATACCCACCACCGAAGGCCCCGCGCCCCTCAGCCTTCGCGCGCGCCGTTTTGCCCCGTTCGGCGAGCGACGGCAGGATGCCCTTCAGGAACCGCGACGGCATCGAGATCATGAGTTCGCCATTGCGGCGACGCTGCTCGGCGCTGGTGATGTAGAGCTTCTCTTCGGCGCGCGTGATCCCCACGTAAAAGAGGCGGCGCTCTTCCTCGAGCTGACTCGGATCTTCGGAGGCGCGCATGAGCGGAAAGAGCCCGTCTTCGAGACCGGAGACGAACACCAGCGGGAACTCAAGCCCCTTGGCGTTGTGCATGGTCATGCAGACCACCGCATCGGCGTTGGGGTCGAGCTTGTCGACGCCGGCGACGAGCGTGGACGACTGCAGGAAGTGATCGAGGGGCGTCAGCCCCACTTCACCGCCTTCATCCGCCACCACTTCGGCGGCGCCGGCGATCATTTCGCGCACGTTCTCGAGGCGTTCAATGCCTTCCGGTCCTTCCGCGCGCAGATGCTCGGCGTAGCGCGTGGCTTCGACGAGATCGCGCAACAGCTCGTCCACCGCGGCGTCGACGGCGGCGGTCCGCAGGCGCTGCACGAGCCCCACGAAATCGCCGAGCGCCGTGCGGGCGGCGGGGCGCATCTCGGCCAGCACGTCGGTGCGGGAGGCCATGGTGAGCATCGACTGCCCCTCAGCCTGCGCGCGCTCGGCCAGCAGCGCGATCGTAGCCTCGCCAAGGCCGCGCTTCGGGACGTTTACCGCCCGACGGAACGCCTCATCGTCGGCCGGATTGGCGACGAGCTTGAGGTAGGCCATGAGATCGCGGATTTCCCGGCGATCGTAGAAGCGCACCGCGCCGACGAGCCGATACGGGATGTTGCGGCGACGGAAGGCATCTTCGATGGCGCGCGACTGCGCATTGGTGCGATAGAGCACCGCACAGTCACGCCGCGCGAGATCGGACTTGGCGAGACACGTGAGGATCGTGTCGGCGATGAAATCGGCTTCGTCGCGCTCGTCGAGCGCCTCGACGATAGTGACCGGTTCTCCCGCGGGGCGCGTGGCGCGGAGCGTCTTGCCGCGCCGCTCGGTGTTTTCGGCGATGACCGCATTGGCCAACGCCAGCACGTTCGGCGTGGAGCGATAGTTCTCCTCGAGGCGCACGATACGGGCCCCGGGGAAATCGCGCTCGAAATCGAGGATGTTGCGGATGTCGGCACCGCGCCAGCCGTAGATCGACTGGTCGTCGTCACCGACCACCATGACGTTGCGGTACATCCCGCCCATCAGCTGCACGAAGCGATACTGTGCCGCGTTGGTATCCTGATACTCGTCCACCAGGATGTAGCGGAAGCGCCGCTGATAGTGTCCGCGCAGATGCTCGTCGGTCTCGAGCGCGCGCACCGGCAGCACGAGCAGATCGTCGAACGTGACGGCGTTGGCTTGCTGCAGGGCCTGCTCGAGATCGGTGTAGACGCCGGCCACGGCCGTCGCGAAGGTATCGCGCGCGGTCCGGGCGTACTCCGACGGACTCACCAGGGCATTCTTCGCGCTCGAGATCGCACTCCACACGGCCTTCGGCGCGAACTGCGTGGTGGAGAGCCGCCGACGCTCCATGACGCGCTTCACGGCGCCCAGCGTGTCGTCTTCATCGTAGATCGTGAAGTTCTGCTCGCGCCCGACAATGGGCGCCGCGCCGCGCAGCAGACGCGCGCCGAGGGCGTGGAAGGTGCCGCACCACATGCCCTTGGGCTCGTGCCCGAGGAACTTGGCGATGCGCTCCTTCATCTCGCCGGCGGCCTTGTTGGTGAAGGTCACCGCCAGCACTTCATGCGGCGCGACGCCGCGATCGCCAATCAGGCGCGCGATGCGCGTCGTGAGCACCCGCGTCTTGCCGGAGCCGGCGCCGGCGAGCACGAGCGCCGGCCCCTCATCGTGCATGACGGCTTCGCGCTGCCCCGGATTGAGGCCACGCGTCAGCGAATCCACATCGAGCGCCGGCTTTGCTGGCACGGCGTCGAACAACGAACCTGCCCATCCCATCGAAGTCATCCGTGCAAGATAACGTCGAAGGCCGCCCCCCGGTCGGTGTCGGCGAGCACGAGCTTGCCGTTGTGATTCTCTTCCACGATGCGGCGGGCGAGGGAGAGGCCGATGCCCCAGCCGCGGTCCTTGGTCGTGAAGCCGGCGTCGAAGATGCGCTTGCGCAGCTGACGCGGGACGCCGGGGCCATCGTCCTGCACCCGGACGCGGACGCCGCCTTCCGGCATGGGGGTCGCACTGACCACGACTTCGCCGCTACGGCCGCCGAGCGCGTCGATGGCGTTCTTGATCAGGACCTCGAGGACCCATTCGAGCAGCACCTGATCGCCCCGCACCATCAGCGGGCCTTCGGGGTGCACGGCGCGAATGGTCACCGTCCGCGCCAGTGTCGGCGCGCGCGCCGCGAAGTAGGCGGCGAGGCGATCGACGAGGGCGGCCGTGTCCACCTGTTCATCGCGCGGCGGGCGGCCGATGCGCTCGAACCGGTGCGACACGCGCTCGAGGCGCGCCAGGTCCTGCCCCATGGCCTCGACGGCCCGCTGCGACGAGCCACCGGTCACGGTGTCACCAAGCAGTTCGAGCCAGCCGGCCATCGCCGAGAGCGGCGTCCCGAGTTGGTGCGCGGCTTCGCGCGCCATGCCGGCCCAGACCTTTTCCCGTTCGGCACGCCCGCGTTCCACGAGGGCGTACACGCCGAAGCCGACCAGCAGGAGGATCCCCGCGGCCTGGAGCAGCGGGATGTAGCGCAACTGGGTGACGATGGCGCTATCGCCCAGATGAATGGCCCCGACCGGTGGCTGCTCGATGGGGGGATTGGCGCGATCCATCCGCTCCACAAACTCGCGGAGCCGCGCCGAATCGGCTTCAACGTCGGGCGGCAAATTGGCGGTGGTGGTCACTCGCCCCGATGAGTCGGTCACGACGAGCGGCAGGCCGGAGCTCCGAACCTGCCCCGCCAGTTCCAGGAGCACCGCGCTCGGGTCGGCGGTGGTACTGGTGTCCTGCAGCGCCTCGAAGAGGCGGACATACAGGCGCCCCTGCACCGCGGCGGCGCGGCGGAGTTCGCGCACCACCTGCTGGGTGTACGCGACGTACCAGGTGAGGACACCCAGGACGCCCAGCACCATCACGAACACCGGCCAACGGCGACGTCGCATGGTGCGGGGGTCAGGCGATCGGGTGGATCAGCGGAGGACCGCTTTGCCGAAATACGGCTGCAGCGCCTCGGGGAGCCGCACGGAGCCGTCAGGCTGCTGATGGTGTTCGATAATGCTGGCGATGATGCGCGAGAAGGCCAGCGCCGAGCCGTTGAGCGTGTGCACAAAGCGCGGCTTCTCGCCGGGGGCGGGGCGATAGCGGATGTTCGCGCGGCGCGCCTGGAAGTCGGTGAAGACGCTGCAGCTCGACACTTCGAGCCACTTGCCCACGGCGGGGGCAAAGACTTCGAGATCGTAGGTCATCGCGCTCGAGAAGCCCGTGTCGCCGGCGGCCAGCAGGAGGCGGCGGTACGGGAGTTCGAGCAGCTGAAGCACCTTCTCGGCGTGACTGGTGAGCAGCTCGAGTTCCTGCCGCGACGTTTCGGGCGTGGCGTAGCGCACCAGCTCGACCTTGTCGAACTGGTGCACGCGCAGCAGCCCGCGCGTGTCCTTGCCCGCCGACCCGGCTTCGCGACGGAAACAGGCACTGTACGCACAGAAGCCCTTCGGCAGATCCGAGGGTTCGAGGATCTCGTCGCGATAAAGGTTCGTGACCGGCACTTCGGCCGTCGGGATGAGAAAGAGCTCGTCCGACGGAATGCCGTACATGTCCTCTTCGAACTTCGGCAGCTGCCCGGTGCCCGTCATCGTCTGGCGGTTCACGACGAGCGGCACCCAGCACTCCTCGTAGCCATGCTGCTCGGTGTGCAGATCGAGCATCATGTTCATCAGCGCGCGAATCAGCTTGGCGCCGGCGTTGCGATAGACGATGAACCCCGAGCCGCTGATCTTCGCCCCGCGCGCCAGATCGAGGATGCCGAGCTCGGCGCCCTTGTCCCAGTGCGGCATGAGCGACGCCCCATCTTCCCGCGGCGTGCCCCAGCTGGCCACGATCGTGTTGTGCGTCTCGTCGCCCTCGGGCACCTCGGCGAGCGGAATGTTCGGCAGCTCGTAGAGCATCGCCTGCACGGCCGCTTCGGCCTCGGCGCGCTTGGCTTCGAGATCGGCGATCGTTTCGCCCACCGCGCGCGCTTCGGCCTGCAGGGCGGAGGCGTCTTCCCCCGCCTTGCGCTTCTGCCCGACTTCCTGCGTCAGCTTGTTGCGGCGCGCCTGCTGTGCCTCGAGCTCGGTGATCGCCGCACGGCGGCCCGCCTCGAGCGCTTCGGCGCGATCGAGGAGCGGCTGCAGTTCGGCGAGCTTGCCGCGGCGGCGCATGCCGTCGCGCAGGTGATCGAGCTGGTCACGAAGAAGGCGTATGTCGTGCATGGACGCGATGGAGGGAGCGCGACGCGGGACCGCGAGACTGCGCGTGAATCAGTTCTTGGGGACGCCGACGGTGAGGTCGCGGTATCCGCAATTGAGGTTGACCAGCGTGCGCAGAATCATGCGGCGCTCGGTCGGCAGGATCGTGTCGATCTGCATCTTGGCGTAGTACGGGTCGCCGTAGATGCACCCGGAGCCGGCGATCTTCACGAGCACGACTTCCCTGGGGCTCACGATGAGCGTGGAGTCGTTGGTGTACCCCTTGTCGGGCGCGCGGGAAATCGCGTCGAAGGCCGACGAGATCTTGAGCAGCCCCACGGTGGGCGACCCACCCGGCGGCTGCGGCACCAGCTTCCGGACGGGGTACAGAATGACCTTGTTGTCGCTCGTGAGGTCGAAGGCGATGTCGAAGTTCACCGACCCGCTCGCCAGGACCTGCGGACGGACGAGGGATTCGCTGGTGAACTGGTACGCCGTCGGATAGCCCGTCGGCGTGCCGGACAGCGCGAAGATGGGCGTCTGGCGCTCGATGTTCTCGGAGCGCGCCGCGGTGCGGAACGGATTGTTGTTGTCGCAGGCGACCGCGGATCCCAGCAGGACCGCGACGGCCGAAAACGACAGGGCGCGCCGCGCAAGGCGGGGCGCGCCGAACAGGCGGACTGGCAGGGGAATCCCCATGGGCAAACCGGAAATGATGCGACGTGATCCAACACCGGAGGTTACCGCTCAACTCGTGTCCGGGCAAGCGGTTCGGCCCTCGATCCTCGCTTGACTTCACCCCGGAGCGGGGGCAGCGTTCCGCCATGCCCACCATTCGCGATCTTGTGAGTGTCCTCCGCAGGCGGGAGGGCGTAGATGCGGCCATCGTGCTTGGACGCGACGGCCTGCTGATCGACGGCGCGGCCAGCGCGGCGTTCGATGCCGAAGGGCTGGCGGCGCTCGTCCCACCGCTCGTGCTTGCGGCCGGTGACCTGGGGCGCGCGTCGGACCGCGGCAATTTCGGGCTGCTGGTGCTGGAACATGAGCGCGGCCCGATCGTGGTCAGCGCCCTGTCCGCCGATGCCTATCTGCTCGTCCTGCTCCAGCCGCAGGCCAATCTGGCCGCCCTGCTGTACGAGCTGCGCCGTCATCGCGCCCAGATCGCGGCGCTGGTGTGAGTGATCCGGTAGGGCCACCGGGCGCCGCGCGCGGACCGGGACTCGGGGCGTCGCCGGCGGGGATCCCGATCCTGGTCGTGGACGACGAGCCGCACATCGGGATGATCATTCGCACCCGCCTCGAGCAGGACGGCTTCCGCGTGCGCCTGGCCGAGGACGGCCCCGAAGCCTTCCGGCATCTCGAGGAGGAGCCCGCCATCGCCCTGGTCGTGCTGGACCTGATGCTGCCGGGCATGTCGGGGGCCGACATCTTGCGCCGCCTCCGGGGGGACGCCCGCTGGGCGCAGCTGCCCTGCATTGTGCTGACGGCGGCCGGGCAGGAGGCCCAATTGCGGGACGTGGAGGCGCTTGGTGCGTCTGAAGTCATGACCAAACCGTTCAGCCCGCGCCGGCTCCTGGCCCGGGTCCATGACCACATTGCCGCCGCGGCCGCGTTGGACGCGCCCGGCAGCTCGCCCCTCTCCTGACCGCCATGATCCGTTGGAATGTGGTGCTGGCCGGCGGTGTCGGCTCGCGCTTCTGGCCCCTGTCGACCCCCGAACAGCCCAAGCAGCTGCTGCCGCTCGTGAGTGAGCAGCCGATGCTGCGCGACACCCTGGATCGCCTGCGCCCGTCGGCGCCGCCCGAGCGCACGCTGATCCTGACGAATGCCTCGCTGCGCGACCGCATCGTGGCCATGGAGCCGACGCTGCCGGCCGAGAACGTCGTGGCCGAGCCCCGTCCGGCGGGCACCTGTGCCGCGCTGGCGTGGGCCGCGCGGACCATTGCGGCACGCGATGGCCGGGACGCGGTGATGGTGTGCACCCACGCGGACTGGTCCATTGGCGACGTCCCGGCCTTCCGCGCGACCCTGGATCACGCCGCGGACGTGGCCTTTGCGCGTCAGGCGCTGGTGACGGTGGGGATCGTCCCCAGCCGTCCGGATCCCGGATTTGGGTACATCCACCCCGGCGACGTGGTGGGCGACGGCATTCGCCGGGTGGCCCGCTTCGTGGAGAAGCCCAGCGTGGAGAAGGCCACCCAGATGGTGGCCGACGGGTTCCTCTGGAACTCGGGGATCTTTGCCTGGCGGGTGGGCGACCTGCTCGACGAGATCGCGGCGCTCACCCCGGAAGTGCAGCCGGCACTGGCCGCGGCCGGCGACGACCTCGCGGCGTTCTTTGCCAGCGTGCAGTCGATCGCCATCGACGTGGGCGTGCTGGAGCGCAGCCAGCGGGTGCTGGTGCTCGCCGGCTCCTTTGGCTGGGACGACGTGGGGACCTGGGCCGCCCTGCACCGGGTGCGCCAGCACGATGCGACGGGCAACGCGATGCTGGGGCCGTCGTTCGCCCTCCAGGCGCACGGCAACGTGGTGCATGCCGACGGCACGCAGGTGGTCCTCTACGGCGTGGATGACCTGGTGGTCGTGGCGCGGGACGGGCTGACGCTGGTGACGACCCGCGAGAAGGCCGCCGATCTCAAGACGCTGCTCGACGCGCTCCCCGCCGAGGTCCGCGAGCGGTGATATTGGAGGCGGAGTTTCTGCCTCAAATCCTTCCGGTCCCTGGTCGATGCATCCCGTGATTCTGTACGACGACGCCGTCGCGCGGCGATTCGAGCCGTTCGCCACCACGCGACCGGGCGGTGAACTGCGGGCCGGCGCCCTGCTCGTTCGCGAGCGGTGGGCGCATGTGCTCGGGATGCCGGCAACGGGCTTCCTGAGTGCGCCGCATCTGCGCGGCTTCAGCGAGTTCGACAGTCCACCGCCGAGTGATGGCGAACTCGCCGCGGGAACGTGGCTGGTGAATGCGCGCGCGCTGCCCATGCTCGATGCGCGACCGTCTACCGCCTCGGCGATTCTGATCGGCGGTCGGGTCGCGGCGGCGCGACTGGCTGAGCCGGTGCCGGCGAGTCAGCTGGCGAGTGAGGCCTTTGCGCTGGAAGAAGTCGTGCCCGCGTCCGGGATGATGATGAGCGTCGAGGGCGTGTGGCTCGACGCCGTGTGGGATCTCGTCGCCCATCTGACGCCCTTGCTGCTGCGCGACATTCCGGTGCTCGCGCGCGCGATCGGCGCGACGCGCGTGGAGGCGACATCGGGGATCGTGATCACCGGCGAGCACGGCGTGTGGGCCGAGGAGGGCGCGATCATCGAGCCCATGAGCTTCTTCGACACCACCAGTGGGCCGGTGCTGCTCCGGCGGCGCGCGCAGGTGCAGGCGTTCACCCGCGTGATCGGCCCCGTGTACGTGGGCGTGGATTCCACGATCACGACCGATCGCATTGCGGGTTCGAGCATCGGTGACACGTGCCGCGTGCACGGTGAGCTCAGTGCCACGATTCTCATCGGCCATGCGAACAAGGGGCACGATGGGTTTGTCGGGCACTCGGTGCTCGGGCGCTGGGTCAACCTTGGCGCGGGCACCATCACGAGCAATCTCAAGAACACGTACGGCAGTGTGTCGCTCTGGACCCCCGACGGCGTGCGCGATACGCGGCAGCAGTTCCTGGGGACACTCTTCGGCGATCATGTGAAGACGGGCATCGGCTCACGTCTCACCACGGGGTGTGTGCTGGGGGCCGGTGCGAACGTGTACGATCGCATGCCGCCCAAGGCCGTCGCGCCCTTCTCGTGGGGCGGCGGCACGCCGTATGACACGTTCGACGCGCGCAAGTTTGTCGATACGGCGGCGCGCATGATGGCGCGGCGCGGGGTGGCGCTGAGCGACGAATCGAAGCAGTGGTGGGAAACGGTGCACGCGGTCGCGTGCGCCGACACGCGGTGGCCGCGCTGATCAGATTCGCCTGAGCCGGCGCCGCGCATGGTGCGGGTCACGGTCCTCGGCAGCGGCAGTCGCGGCAATGCGATCGTCGTGGATGGTTCGCAGGGCACGGTGCTGGTGGACTGCGGCTTTGCGGCGCGCACGCTGCACCAGCGCCTGACGGCCGCGGCGCGCGTACCCGAGGAGATTGCCGGTGTGCTCCTCACCCACGAGCATGTGGATCACGCGTGTGGCGTAGCGGTGGCGAGCGCGCGCTGGGGGTGGCCGGTGCATGCGAGTGCGGCCACGCTGGCGGCGATTGAACCGACGACCGGGCGGCGCCCATTGCATCAGGTGCCGATCACCGACGCGGTGCATTGCCTGGCCGGGTTTTCGGTCACGCATTGCGCAGTCCCGCATGATGCGGCCGACTGCCGCGCGTATGTGCTCACCGACGACGCGAGTGGCGCGCGCGTGGGGGTGGTGCTCGACTGCGGCGATGTGCCGGAGGCGCTTCCTGCGTTTCTGTCGCACTGCGACCTGCTGGTGCTGGAATCGAATCACTGCCCCACCATGCTCACCAACGGGCCGTACCCGTGGATGCTCAAGCAACGCATTCGGGGTGGGCAGGGGCACCTGTCGAATGCGCATTCCGCCCGAGTGCTGCGCGAGGTGGTCCATCGCGGCCTGCGGGGCGTGGTGCTGGCGCATCTCAGCGAGACGAACAACACGCCGGCAGTCGCACTCGCGAGTGCGCGCGAGGCGCTCGCGCAGGCCGGCTGGCACGCCGACGCGCTCTGGGCGGCGCCCCAGCGCGAACCGCACGCCCCGGTCACGGCCACGGGGTCGCTCGCGCCACCGGCGCAGTACGCGCTCGGCCTCTAGCCGACGCGCAAAACAAAGCGGGCGCCCCGTGAGGAGCGCCCGCCGTGTGTGCCAAGCCGAGTGGCTTAGTACATGCCGCCCATGCCCGGGCCGCCAGCCGGCGCCGCCGGCTTGTCTTCCTTCTTCTCGACGATGAGCGCTTCGGTCGTGAGGAGCAGACCGGCGATCGAGGCCGAGTTCTGGAGCGCGGTACGGGTGACCTTGGTCGGGTCGATGACACCGGCCTGCACGAGGTCTTCGTACGTGTCGGTGAGGGCGTTGTAACCGAACGACGTCTCCTTGGCCGTGCGGATCTTCTCGATCACGATCGAGCCTTCGCCGCCGGCGTTCTGGACGATCATGCGGAGCGGCTCTTCGATGGCGCGACGGATGATGTCGACACCGATCTGCTCGTCGCGCTCCGACGTCTTGACGTCCTTGAGCACGTGCTGGGCGCGGACCAGGGCGACACCGCCGCCCGGGACGATGCCCTCTTCAACGGCGGCACGCGTGGCGTGCAGCGCGTCTTCGACACGGGCCTTCTTCTCCTTCATTTCGGCTTCGGTCGCGGCGCCGACGTTGATGACGGCCACGCCACCGGCGAGCTTCGCGAGACGCTCCTGGAGCTTCTCACGATCGTAGTCCGACGTGCTCTTGTCGATGGCGGCGCGGATTTCCTTCACGCGGCCTTCGATGTCCTTCTGGTCGCCGGCGCCGTCGATGATCGTCGTGTTGTCCTTGTCGATCACGATACGCTTGGCCGAGCCGAGGTCCGTGAGGACCGCGTTCTCGAGCTTGAAGCCGACTTCGTCGGAGATGACCTGGCCCTTCGTGAGCGTCGCGATGTCCTGCAGCATCGCCTTGCGGCGATCGCCGAAGCCCGGCGCCTTGACGGCGACGATGCGGAGCGTGCCGCGGAGCTTGTTCACGACGAGCGTGGCGAGCGCCTCGCCTTCGACGTCTTCAGCGATGATGAGGAGGGGCTTGCCGAGCTGCGCCACCTTCTCGAGGACCGGGAGCAGGTCCTTCATGGCCGAGATCTTCTTGTCGTGGATGAGGATGAGCGCGTTCTCGAGAACGGCTTCCATCTTCTCCGGATCGGTGACGAAGTACGGCGAGAGGTAGCCACGGTCGAACTGCATACCGTCGACCGTCTCCAGCGTCGTCTCGAGGCCCTTGGCCTCTTCGACGGTGATGACGCCGTCCTTGCCCACCTTCTCCATCGCTTCCGCGATCAGGTTGCCGATTTCGGGGTCGTTGTTGGCCGAGATCGTGCCGACCTGCGCGATTTCCTTCTTGCCGGTCGTCGGGACGGAGATCTTCTTGAGCTCCTCGACGATCGAGGCGACGGCCTTGTCGATGCCGCGCTTGAGCGCCATCGGGTTCGAGCCGGCGGTGACGTTCTTGAGGCCTTCGCGGAAGATGGCCTGGGCGAGGACCGTGGCGGTCGTCGTGCCGTCACCGGCGAGATCCGACGTCTTGGTCGCGACTTCCTTCACCATCTGCGCGCCCATGTTCTCGATCGGATCAGCGAGCTCGATTTCCTTCGCGACGGTCACGCCGTCCTTGGTCACGGTCGGGGCGCCGAACTTCTTGTCGATGACGACGTTGCGGCCCTTGGGGCCGAGGGTGACCTTCACCGCTTCGGCGAGCTGATCGACGCCGCGCTTGAGCGCCGCGCGAGCTTCCGTGTTGAAATGCAGTTCCTTGGCAGCCATGGTTGCTCAGTGCGTTAAGGGGTCTAACTCAGTTGATCACCGCGAGCACATCCGACTCGCGCAGGATGAGCAGCTGCTCGCCCTCAATCGTGACTTCGGTGCCGCTGTACTTCCCGTACAGGATCTTGTCGCCGACCTTCACATCCATCGGGATGCGCGTGTCCTTTTCGTAGCGCCCCGGGCCCACGGCGACGATGGTGCCCTGCTGGGGCTTTTCCTTC
Source organism: Gemmatimonadaceae bacterium (assembly GCA_019752115.1). Classification (NCBI taxonomy): domain Bacteria; kingdom Pseudomonadati; phylum Gemmatimonadota; class Gemmatimonadia; order Gemmatimonadales; family Gemmatimonadaceae; species Gemmatimonadaceae bacterium. The sequence continues at coordinate 53,234 of JAIEMN010000001.1, read as the reverse complement.
GCGGTGTCCGGGATGTAGAGCCCACCGCGCATCTGCTCCGCTTCTTCGAGCGGCTTCACGACGACGCGGTCGGCCAGCGGCGCGACCTTCGCGGCACTCTGGGTGGCCATAGGTACTGATCTCCTGCTGGTGTCAGGGATTGAACGGGATTGGCAATTAGCACTCACACGCAGTGAGTGCTAATGCCTTGAAGCTAGGGGCACCCGGGAGGTCCGTCAAGAGCGGCAGAATTCACGTAACCTCATGTATTCAAAGGTTTTACGTGATTGCCAGCTTGGCAGACCCGCTGCCGGATTGCACGTCCGAACCGGTCCGGGTATGCCAGTTTGGCGCGCTGCGGGCCTTCGGGTGCCCACTTTTGCAGGCACGGTGCCATGCCGACGGGTCAGTCGGCGAACACGAGCGAGCCGGACTGGATCGCGCGCGAGCGCCCATCGTCGGTGCGGATAACCACCGCCCCCTGCGGCGTAATGCCCTCCACGACGCCGGCGACGGGCTCACGGACAGGCCGACCGGCCGCCGCGTCTCTGGCGGCCCACGCGGCGCATTCGGTCGCGGTCAGCGCGCCGAGGCCCCGCGCGGCGGCGCGCACCGCGGGGACCGCCGCCTGGAGCAGCACATCGCGCGACACATCGCTTCGCACCGCCGCGGCCATGGGATAGTCCTCGGGCACCCGCCGATTGATACCGACGCCGATCGCCACCCATTCGGGGCGGGCGTCGCGCCACCGGACCTCAATCAGAATACCGGCCAACTTGCGCCGTCCGAGGAGCAGATCGTTTGGCCACTTGAGCCCGATTGCATCGTGCACGAGCGGGGTGAGGGCCTCGGCGAGAGACAGCCCCACCCGCAACGCGAGCACCTCAAGGGCCCGGGCATCGTCGGGGCGCTCCAGTACGGTGAACCACAGGCCGGCGTCGGGCTCGGAGAGCCACGGCCGCCCGCTCCGCCCGCGACCGGCCTCCTGCATGCTGGCGAGTACCACGGTGCCGGCCGGTGCGCCCTCGGCCGCGAGCCGATGCACCTCGTCCATCGTGGAGCCGACGCGCTCGCGGTAGATGAGCTGCGTCACCCCCAGCGCCTCGATGACGGACGCCGTCGGGGCGCCTGCCGACGGCGCAGTCACCGCGCGACGCTCACGCGCGCGCGGCGATCGTGGCGAAGACGACGATCGCCAAGGCCACGCGATAGAGGGCGAAGGCGCCGAAGCTGTGCTTGCTCACGTAGCGCAGCAGCACGGTGATGGTCAGGACCGCGCTCACCATGGCGGCGACCACGCCGACGATCAACGGGGCGAGCGAACTGCCCTGCTCGCGCACCGCTTCGGGGAGTTTGGTGATGACAGCGGCGGCCGTGATGGGCATGCTCATGAGAAAGCTGAACCGCGCGGCCGTGGGGCGGTCGAGCTGCATGAAGCGGCCCGCGGTGATCGTGGAGCCGGAGCGCGAGACGCCCGGCACCAGTGCGAACACCTGGGCGCACCCGATCACCACCGCATCCTTGAGTGTGATCTCCTCGATGTGCCGCACCCGCGCGCACCAGCGATCGAAGGCCCAGAGGGCCACGCCCATCACGGCGAGCGTGACGCCGATGATCTTGGGTGAGCGGAAGGTTGTTTCGGCCAGATCATTGAGCAGCAGCCCGCCGATCCCACCGGGGATGGTCGCCACCACCAGATACAGCAGCCGGCGCTCGTGCACGTCGGCGATGCGGCGCGTGCGCAGAATGCGAAAGGCGCTCGCCGTCATCTCGATCCACTCGGTGCGGAAGTACCAGCAGAGCGCCAGTAGTGTCCCGAGATGCAAGGCGACATCGAAGGCGAGCCCCTGCTCTTTCCACCCGAGAAAGTACGGGGTGAGCGCCAGATGGGCCGAGCTGGAGATGGGCAGCAGTTCTGCGATGCCCTGGACGATGCCGAGGACGAGAGCCTGAACGATGGTCACAGCGAGGGGAACGAGGAAAGCGGTGCCGACGGCGACGCCGGGTCGATCGCGGGATCGAGCGCGAGGGACGCACGCGAGGGCGTCGGGCGCGACGGCGCCGTGAGGGTGCGGCGATAGAGCGCTTCGTACTGCGCCACGATGGCCGATTCGGAGAAGCGCGCCCGCGCGTCGGCCGCGGCGGCGGCGCTCATGCGCTGCCACCGGTCGGGATCCTGCAGCAGCCGCACGCTGGCGTTGGCCATCCCCTCCACATCGCCGACCGGGCAAAGGTATCCGGTCACGCCATCGGTCACGACTTCGGGGAGCCCGCCCGCTCGCGCACCAATCACCGGCACACCGCTCGCCAGTGCCTCGAGGGCACTCAACCCGAACGATTCCTTGTCCGTGGTGAGCAGGAAGAGATCAGCCCCCGCGAGCAGCGGAGCCACCGCATCGATCTTGCCGAGGAAGTGCACATGCTCCTGCACCCCCAACTCGCGGGCTTCGGCCTCGGCTTCCACGCGCTCGGGGCCGTCGCCGACCATGATCAGCACCGAGGGGACGTGTTGGTTCACGCGGGCGAACGTGCCGACGATATCGCGCACGCGCTTCACCTTGCGGAAGTTCGAGATATGCATGAGCACCTTGCGCCCTTGCGTCACCTCGACCGGCACGGGAAAGACGTGATTGGCGCGATTATAGAGCGCCGGATCGATGAAATTGGGAATGACCTCGACGTTGCAGCCGACACAGCCGAAGGCGCGATACGTCTCTTCGCGCAGATAATCGGAGACCGCGCTCACCGCGTGCGACTTCTCGATCGAGAACTTGGTGATCGAGTAGAACGAGCGCTCCTGCCCGACGATGGTGATATCAGTGCCGTGCAGCGTCGTCACGACCCGCACATCACTGCCCTCCTCGCGCAGCATCGAGCGCGCGATCCACGCGCTGGTGGCGTGCGGGATGGCATAATGACAATGCAGGATATCGAGCTGGTGATCGCGCACCACCTCATGCATGCGCACGGCGAGCGCGAGGTCGTAGGGCGGATACTCGAAGAGTGGGTAGCGCCCGACGTCCACTTCGTGGAAGTAGACGCGCGGCAGGAAGCTGGGCAGCCGGAACGGCTGCGCATACGTGATGAAGTGGACCTCGTGCCCGCGCGCCGCGAGCGCAATGCCGAGTTCCGTGGCCACCGCGCCCGACCCACCGTAGGTGGGATAGCAGGTGATCCCAATGCGCATGGGCGTATCCGTCATGCGATCTCCGGGGCGTCGTACCAGGCCAGCGCGCGCGCCAGCGCATCCGGCGCGGTCGGGTCGAGGCGCGTCACCTGCGACGCCGGCAACTGATGCCGGAACCAGGTGCGCTGCCGTTTGGCGTACTGCCGGGTTTCGATGATCACGCGCGCTATTGCCTCCGCCTCGGTGCAGACGCCTTCGCGACTGTTCCGGAGCACGAGATACCCGCTGGCCTTCCATGCGGGCGCGTCGGCCGGAAGGGACGCCCGCAGCCGGTCCACTTCTTCGCGAAAGCCGGCGGCGAGCATGGCGTGCACGCGCCGTTCGATACGCTCGGCGAGGATGGGGCCCGGATCCACTACAAGATAGCGTACGGGACGCGAGGGTGTCGTGCGCGTGCCGAGCGTGTCGCTCAACCGGCGGCCGGTCAGCAGCGCCGTCTCCACGGCGCGCAGCCGCTGCGTCCGTCCGAGATGCGCGCGTGCGGGATCGAGCCGTTCACACCAGCGCGCCAGTTCTGCCCCCGGAAGCGTGTCGAGCCACGCGCTCAACCGCCCCCGCGGTTCCGCGGGGAGCTCGGGAACCGGGTCGAGCGGTTCCACGAGCGCCCGGATGTAGAGCCCCGTGCCACCGACGATAACGGGCGGCGTGCCACGTGCGGCGGCGTCGTGCATCGCCTGTTCGGCGTCCTCGACCCAGCGTGCCGCCGAATAGCGCTCCGTGGGGTCCACCAGGTCGAGCAGATAGTGCGGCACCGCCTGCTGTTCAGCGACGGTTGGCTTCGCGGTGCCAACATCAAAGCCGCGATAGACCTGACGGGAATCGGCACTGATGATGGCGAGCCCACGAGCGGCGGCGAGCTGCAGGGCGAGCGCGGACTTGCCGGCGGCCGTCGGCCCGACGATGCACCGCAACGGCGCGCGCGTCACGTGCGTCCGAAGCGGCGATCGAGCTCGTCCCACGACAGCCGCACGATTGTAGAGCGCCCGTGCACGTCGTGCGCCGCAAGCCGCGTATTCGCGAGCGCGATGTAGAGCGCGCGCATCTCGCCGGGCGACAGTGCGTCGCCCGCCTTGATCGCGGCCTTGCATGCCACCGTCGCGGCCAGGCGTTCATGACGGCCGGCCTGACTCGCCCGCCGATCGCCGGTGAGCGCCGCGAGCGAGTCGCGCAGGCACCGTTCGGCGTCAAAACGGGGATGCGGCATGGGGACGGCGTGCACCAGCAGCGAGTGGCCGCCGAATGCCTCGACCTCAAACCCGAGCGCCAGCAGCGCCTCGCGATTGGCGTCGAAGGCGTCGGCCTCGGCCGGGCTCAGATGCAACGTCAACGGAAAGAGCAGCCGCTGCGATGGCGCTTCGCCGCGTTCGAGCGTGCCCATGAACTGCTCGTACAGCACGCGCTCGTGCGCCGAGTGCTGATCGATGAGAATGACGCCGTCTTCGTGCTCGAACATGAGGTACATGCGCCGCAACTGCAGGAGCGGCGGCACGATGAGTGGCTCCGGTTCGGGTTCTACCGGTACCGGTGGAGGCGCCGGCGCCGGTATCCCGTCACTCGACGCCCCGGCGCCGACGGCGTCCCAGGGGACCTCGTCGAAGGCCGGCGCGACGCGCTCCACCGGCGGCGCGAAGAGCCCCTCACTAGGTCGCGCAGCGCGCAGGGCACTGGTGTCGAGCGGCTCGCCACCGAAGGCGGGCGCCGTTGTGGATGCGGTCCCGTCGCCGGGGCCGACGACGTTGGGTGTCCAGGTGCGCCAGCCGATCCCCGCGGCGGCATCGAACACGCCCAGCGCCCGCCGCACGGCAGCTTCCACGGCCCGCTCGACGGGCCATCGATCACGGAAGCGCACTTCGGCCTTGGCCGGATGCACATTGACATCCACATCGCTGCCGGGGAGCTGGACCTGCAGCACCAGTGAGGGGCGCACCCCCGACGGAATCGTGGAGCGATACGCCGCCTCGGCGGCGCGAATGAGCCCGTGATCGCGCACGAGGCGCCCGTTCACGATGAGCAACACCCGGCGCGTAGCGGTGCCGACATCGGCCGGACGCTCGGCGAGCCCGCTCACGTGCACGGGGCCCTGCACATCGTCCACGTCCACGAAGCGTTCGACCTCGCGCGGGCTCCACAGTGCGGCGAGACGCTCGCGCAGCGTGCGCACCATCGGGAGGTCGAGGGCGAGCTTGCCATCGTGTCGCACGATGAAGTGCGCATCGCGCCGTAGCACGGCAATGGCCTGCACCGCCTCCAGAATGCTGCGCCATTCGCTGCGCGCACTGCGCAGGAATTTCTGCCGCGCGGGTGTATTGTAGAAGAGCCGATGCACCGACACCGTGGTGCCCCGTCGCCGGGCGGCGTCGGTGTGTTCCACAAGGGTGCCCCCGCTGACGCGCACCCGTGATCCGGCGCCATCATCGGGCGCCGTTTCGATCACGAGCTCCGACACCGAGGCAATGGCCGGCAGCGCCTCACCGCGAAAGCCGAAGCTGCGCACTCCGACAAGCTGCTCGGCACTCGTGATCTTGGAGGTGGCGTGGCGCGAGAGCGCCAGCACGGCATCCTCGCGGTCCATGCCGCTGCCATCATCGGCGATGCGAATGAGCGCACGTCCCCCTTCTTCGACGGTGATCTCCACCGTCGAAGCGCCAGCGTCGAGCGCGTTCTCAACGAGTTCCTTCACCACCGACGCGGGGCGTTCGACGACCTCGCCCGCGGCGATCTGGTCGGCAACGGCGCTCGGCAGCACCTGAATGCGGGGCATCCCGAAGCTTACCGCGAGCGATCGATATCGAGGAGTGGGTTGGCGAGCGTGACCAGACGTGCGGCGGGGATCCACCCGCGCCGTCCATCGGCGTGCTCGATCTGTTCCCATCCCTGTCGCACATCGATCACCTTCACCACGTCGCCGGTGGCGGCGCCGCCCATCGGATTAGCATCCGGTGAGGGGCCGACGCGCAGCGTTTCGGGACGTCTCACCACGGCGAGCGCGCGATCATCGAGCGCCCGGACGCCCCAGGCGGCGGCACCTGCGGCAGTCAGGCCACCGAGGAGCAGCACGATCGCCGCCACGCGCCACGGCGTGTCGCCGTCGGCTCGTGCCGCCCGGCTGCCTCCCCACAACCACAGACTCCAGCCAAGCAGCCACGCCAGGAGCGCGAGTGCAGCCAACGGGAGCACGGGAATCATGGGGACGTCGGCGATGCCGCTGCGTGCGCCGGCCGGCAGCATGGCGATTCGCTCCTGAATATCCGGTGCGAGCGGATCGAGGCGAGCGGCGCGCTGCCAGGCGACGACGGCGGCCACGGTATCGTTCGCGGCCCAGGCGGCCGTCCCCCAGTTCACGAGGAGGTCCACATCATCGGGTCGACGCGCGACCAGCTCCGCATAGCGCTGGGCGGCCCGCGGGAAGCGGCGCGCCGTGTAGGCGGCGGTGGCTTCCCCATGGTCGACGAGATCGGTCGTGCTGGCCGAGCTGCGCTCGGACACGCGCACGGTCGTGTCCTGCGAGTGCGCCTCGCGCGCGGCCGTCCCAACGGCGGCGAGCAGCAGAATGATACCGGCGCTCGCGCGTCGAAGTCGACGTGACCACAGGCGCGTGCGCCCGTGCGGGACGGCTTCGGCGCTGACGCGCTGGAGTAGCGCATTTGCGCGCCCCTCGAGATCACTCGCGGCCGACGCACGCGCGGCGGCCCCGGCATCTACCGGGCCAAAGCCCAATTCCGCCAGCTGATCGACAAAGGCCAGCATGTCGCGCGTGGTCTCGCGCGTTACACCGCGCCGGCGCAGCACGCGCTGCAAATCGCTGCGGGCGACCAGATCGGCCGGCGCAACCTGCAGTCGCGGGGCGAGCGCCGCGAACAGGGTGCGACGGACGAGCCGCGCGGTGGACTCGGGAGTGATCGGTTCGGGCGCCACGGGTTCTCGGACGCCGGTGCTCCCGGAGGCCGACGTGATGGCGTCGCGACTGCCGATGCGGCGCTGCAAGCCATCCGCCAGTGCCGCGAGCGGCAGCAGCACGGCGAGCCCCAACGCGCCGAGCGTGAGCCAGTCGGGGAGGGTCGTGAGGCGGGTGGCCTGCTGCTGCCGCCACGTGCGCAGCGGCAACAGGTCCGACTCCTCGCCATCGGCGGGCGCACCGGTGCCAGCGACGGATCCGTCGGCGATGGTGAGATCCACCGGCGCCGATGTGGCGACGGCGTACTGCCCCTTGAAGGGATCGAAGTAGGGATAGCGCACGACCGGCAGCACCGCGGCGCCGGCCTGGGTGGGCGTCAGGATGTAATCGAATTCCTTGGCGCCGCGAATGTAGGCGGCGCTGCTATCCACCTGCACCCGTTCGGTGCCGGCCACGGTCGAGGCCCAGCTCACCTCGACCGTGGGGCGCGGCAGCAGCTTCACGTTGCCGATGCCCTCCACGCGCACGGTGAGGATCAGCGGATCGCCCATGCGCGCCGCGGTGGCATCGAGCTTCGTGGTGAGCCGGAATGCCCCGATCGCGCCGGAAAAGTCCGCTGGCTTTCCCGCCGCGGGGAGCGGCTTGACGACGATCTTGAGACTTTCGGCCGCGACGGTGTAGCGCTCCTCGCGGCTGAAATAGCTCGAGGACTGCGGCAGGCTATACGTGAGCTGCGGCGCCGGCACGATGACCGTGCCGGGCGCGACGGCAAAGAGCGCGCGCTGAAAGACGTGCGCCTCGTAGGTGTCCGTTCCGTAGGAGCGCGGCGGGACGCGTTGCGGCGCGCCGAGCTCATAGGCGAGCAGCCCACGCAGTTCGGGAGGGAGAAACTCCGGATTGCGCCGCAGGCGACTGCGCGCGTCGGCGTTGAGGAGGACCGCAACCTGATACGTGGCCTGTTGTCCGACCCACACCGTATCGGGGAAGATGGCGGCGTGAAAGTCGATGGGACGCAGGTACTTCGTGCGCAGACGGTCGGTAATCGCCGTGGGCGATGGCTGCGCGATCGCGCGCGCCATGGGCACCATCGCGAGGGCGACCAGCAGTGCGCGCACGACGTGGCGGGCGAGCGTGCGGCTCACCAGTCCTTCCCGCGGGGCGGTGTGCGCCCCTGTCGCTGCTTCTTGCCCTGCACGTCGCGCTCTTCCCGCGCGGCGCTGTTGAGCAGCGCTTCGGCCTGTCGCTGATCGAGCCCGCCCTGCCCCTGCGGTTTGGGCTGATCATCCTGCTTGTTGTCGCTTCCGCCACCGCCGCCCCCGCCCCCTCCGCCGCTCGGTGGCGGCGTTTTGCGCAGGGCGAGTTCGTAGTTCCACTTCGCGTCGGGGGAGTCGGGGCGATCGGTGAGAAGCGCGCGATACGCGGCGCGCGCCGCCGCGAGCTGCGCCTCCGACTGATCGTTGTTGGGCGTGCGCCCCATCTGCAGCTGCGCGAGACCGGCATTGAAGCGGGCGCGATACTGCACCTCGCCCTCACTGTTGCGGCGCACGGCTTCGAGACGATCGGCTGCTTCGTTGAGCGAGTCGGCGCCGATGAGGGCGCTGCCGAGATTGTACAGCGTGCGGGCCGTAGTATCGCCCTTTTCCACCATGTCGCGATACGCGGCGATGGCTTCCTTCACCTTGCCTTCGGCAAAGAGGACGGCCGGATCGGGCGCCTGCGTGCACGACGCCGCCACGATGGGCGCGACCACGGCCGCGGTGGCGAGCGTGCGGCCCCGGCGACGGGTTCGGTCGCGGCGCCCGGTGGACGCGCGCGCGATGAGCTGCCAGCTGTCGAAGGCCACGAGCAGCAGCGCCGGCACGAGCAGCCAGAGGAACCGCGGGACATGATCTTCGCGCGTATCGACCTGCCGGCGCGCGGTACGCAGGGACCGGAGGGCGCCGCGAATGCGCGACGCCTTATCGGACGCCTCGGCCGGAATGAAGGTGCCCTTGGCGGCCGTCGCCGCCTTTTCGAGCAGTTCCGGCGTGTATTTGGTGATGACGATGTGGCCTTCTTCGTCTTCCTTCTGGCGTACCACCGAGCCATCGCGGATGGGGATCGTGCTCCCCTGCGTGGTGCCGAAGCCCACCGTGACGAGACTGATCCCCTTCTCGCCGGCTTCGGTGGAGGCGGCCACGACATCTTCGGGCGACTCGAACGACTCGCCGTCGCTCAGCACGACCAGCGCGCGATCGGCGCTGCCATCGCTCGCGAGGAGCAGCTCCGTGCCCTGCCGGATGGCGCGCGAGATGGCACTTCCGGCCTGCCCAACCACGCTCGGATCGAGATTATCAAGGAACAGTTCGAGTGCGCCATCGTCGCTGGTCAACGGCGTGAGGATGTAGCTGCGACCGGCGAACGCGATCAGGGCGACGCGATCGGCCTGCGACATGGCGCGCAGCCGGCGCACCTCCTGCTTGACACGCTCCAGGCGCGACGGACGCTCATCGGGCGCCATCATGGAGAGCGAAGCATCGATGGCAATGGCCATATCGATGCCGCGTGAGCTCATCGGGCCGCGCGCGAGCCCCCACCGCGGTCCTGCCAGCGCGACACCACAGAGGAGCGCGGCGAAGACCAGCCGCCGGGTGCGCGCGCGCTCAGGGCCGGTCTCCTGCACGACGAGGCGCGAGAGCGCCGGCGCCTCGGCAAACCGCGCCAGTCGGAGCGCGCGCTGTTTGGCCTGCGTGCGCCGGAGGGCCCACACCGCCAGGGGCAGCAGCACGGCCGCGATCAGCAGCCAGGGCGCGTCGAAGACAAGCGGCGGAAGGTTCGGGAGCGTGAGATTCATGTGGCGCTCCCGCTCATGGCAGCAGTCCGCGCCGGGCGCGGAGCCAGAGTTCACTGAACAGCGCAAAGAGGCCGAAGAGCAATGGCCACCGGAAGCGCTCCGTATAGCGAATGAACGCCTTGGCCTCGACCGCCGAGCGCTCGAGCTGGTCGATCTGTTCGTAGATCGCCTGCAGCGCCGCGGCGTCGCGGGCGCGGAAGTAGCGCCCGCCCGTCGTGGTCGCAATCTCGGTCAGCAGCGGCTCGTCGATCTTCACCGGCCGGTTCTCGTAGCGCAGGCCGAAGAGACCTCGCCCGACGGGGACCGCCGCCATCCCTTCGGTCCCGACGCCGATGGCGTAGATGCGAATCCCGAACGTGCCCGCCGCCTGTGCCGCAGTGCGCGGGTCAATGGCGCCGCGATTGTTCTCGCCGTCGGTAAGCAGCACCATGACGCGCGACCGGCCCGGCGAATTGCGCAGGCGATTGGCCGCCGTCGCGATCGCGGTACCGATGGCGGTCCCGTCTTCGAGCTGCCCCACCGCCAGATTGTCGATGGCGGCCAGCACGACCGGATAGTCGGTCGTGAGCGGGACCTGCGTCAGCGCTTCACCGGAGAAGGCCACGAGCCCGACCCGATCGCTCTTCCGCCCCATCACGAAGCGCTTGACCTTGTCCTTCGCGACCTCCATACGGTTCTGCGGCTGGAAGTCTTCGGCGAGCATCGAGCTCGAGATGTCCACCACGAGCGCGATGTCGATACCTTCGCTGTTCACGCGTTCGGCACGCGCACCGGAGCGCGGCTGGGCCACGGCGAGTACGAGGCCGGTGAGCGCCAGCGCGCGAAGCCACGGCAGCCAGCGCACCCACGCAAGCGACGGCTTGGGGCCCGCCGCGAGGACATCGGTGCGTGAGAACGTGATGGTCCGCTGCCGCGCCGATTGACGCCGGCTCCACCAGAGCCAGAGCGCCACGGGGATCAGCAACAGCAGCGCCTCGGGGTGGGCGAAGTTGATACCGAAGACGGTGACGAGCCCCGCACGACCGGCCCACCACTCGCCGCCCTTGAGCGCGTCCACGAGCCCGTGCCACCAGGCCACCAGCGAGGTGCTCATCGTGCGCCCGCCTTGGGCTTACCCGACCGGCTCGCCTTGCGCGCGGCGTCTTCTTCCGCCGCACGCTCGCGCTCGGCCTGCTGTTCGGCCGCCTGGCGCGCGGCCTCCTCTGCCTTTCGTCGCAGGGTTTCGACGCGCTCGATCTCGGTGACGATGCCGCGTGCTTCTCCGGCCAGCTCGCGCGCACGATCGGGCGTCACGGCGCGCGCGGCGAACTTCACGCCATCGGCATCGGCGAGCAGCGAGATGAGGCGATCGCGTGGCACCCGGTCATCCTCGAGCGCCACCAGCAGCAACTCCGCGCTGGTAAGCGAGAGCACCGCATTGGGCACGCGCGCCGCGAGATACATCCGCATCACATCGGTGGCGAGGGCGACGTACCGCCCGCACTCGCCAGCATCGGCCAGATGCAACCGTTCGAGCCGCTCAAACTCGTGCATGGCGCGCTGGAACGGATTGAGAGGCGGCGGACCGGCCACCCCCGCCTTGGCCTTCTTGCGTCGCCGCAGGAGCCACCAGAGCAGCGCGAGCGCCAGCAGGACCAGCAACGCCGGCCACCAGCGCTGCCACCACGGCACCTCGCGCAGAAAGAGGTCGCGCGCGGGCTTGGGAACGCGCTGCGCCGTATCGGCCGGGAGCACACTGCGTACGAAGACGCGCGCGTCGCCCAAGGACACCTTGGTGACGGTGCTGCCGTTGCGCACGGTTGCATCGGGGACGCCGAGCTTCTGTTCGCCGACGTTCCAGGCGGTGAGCGTGTATTCCGCGCGCTCGCGGTGCACGCCGAGCTTGGTGCCCTCATCAATGATGCGCACCGCGCCCATCTGCGCGACCCACGCCGACGTATCAGTAATCGCACCCCATTCGATACGGGATCCCTCGGGGACAGCCACCGTGACGACGTACGTAAAACGGTCGCCCACTTCGACCGTGTCGGGGCGGACCAGCGAGCCGGCTTGCACTCTTGAGCCGGGGTTCGTGATCTGCGCGGACGCAGAGGACGCGGAGACGATGGTCGCGAGCGCGATGATCGCGATCGCGGAGGGGACGCGGAGCAACCGCGGGACGCGGAGGTGGAGGCGGCTCATCGCGTGGGCACCGTGGCGGCGGAGGCGGCATCGCCGAGCAGGCCGCGCGGGCCGCTGCGCACGGCGCCGTGGGGGCGGCGGGCGCGGGCGCGGAAGAAGGCGAGCAGCGCGTCGACGTACCCGTGCTCGGTATGCACCACGATCTCGTCGAGGCCGAGGCGCCCGAAGAGCTTACGGCGGTCTTCGTCTTCCTTGGCAATGCGCGCGGCGAAGGCTTTGCGGACGAGCGGATGGGACGTGTCGATCTCGACGATGGCCCCCGTCTCGGGATCTTCGAGCCGCGCGGCGCCGATGTCGGGAAGGATGCGCTCGGCGGGATCCTCGAGCGTGACGGCGATGACATCATGCCGCTGGGCCAAGCGCGCCAGCGGGCGCTCCACATCGGGCGCCAGGAAATCGGACGCGAGGAAGACCACCGACCGATGCGGCAGCAGCCGCATGAGGCGCTCGACCATCGTGTTGAAGTCGGTACCACGCCCCTGCGGCTGCACGGTGAGCAGGTCGCGAATGAGGCGGAGGGCGTGCTTGCGGCCTTTGCGGGCGGGGAGCGCGTGTTCGACGCGGTCCGAGAAGAGCATGAGACCGACGCGATCGTTGTTGCGCACCGCGGCGAGCGACAGGACACCGGCCATTTCAATGGCCAGTTCATGTTTGAAGCGCGCGCGGGTGCCGAAGCGCGACGAGCCGGACATGTCGATCGCGAGCATGATCGTGAGCTCGCGCTCCTCGACGTAGCGCTTGACGAAGGGGCGGCCCATGCGCGCCGAGACGTTCCAGTCGATCGAGCGCACCTCGTCGCCGATCTGGTACTCGCGCACTTCGGCGAACTCCATCCCCTGCCCCTTGAAGAGCGAGCGGTATTCGCCGGCGAAGCGCGAGTCGACGAGGCGTCGCGTGCGCACTTCGACGCGACGCACCTGCCGCAAGACCTCGGCAGGGGCGATCGACGCCGGCGACGCCGCGATGGGCGCCTCGTGCGTTTCCGTCAGCAACGGCGTGCGCGTGGCCACGGCCGAGGGTCCGCGTGGCAGATCAGGGCGCGTCGACGACGGCGAGCAGTCGGCTGACGATCGTGTCGCTGGTGACGCCTTCGGCGTCGGCCTCGAACGACGTGAGCACGCGATGCCGCAGCACGTCCGGTGCGATCGCCTTCACATCGTCGGGCGTGACGAAGGCGCGTCCGCGCAGGAACGCATGCGCACGCGCCGCCTGCCCGAGGGCGATGGTCGCGCGCGGCGATGCCCCGAATTCGATGAGCGCCCGGAGATCGGGGGCGCCTACTTCGCCCGGATAGCGCGTGGCGTGCACGAGTTCGACGATGTAGTCGACGATGCGCTCATCCATGTACATGTCGGCGATGCGACGGCGCGCCTCGAGCAGCGATTCCGGCGAGGCGACCGGATTGACGACGATATTGTCGCCGCCGGCCATACGGCGCAGAATCTCCTTCTCTTCGGCGCGCGTGGGATAGCCGACCCGCAGCTTCATCATGAAGCGGTCGACCTGCGCCTCAGGAAGCGGATACGTGCCTTCCTGCTCGATCGGGTTCTGGGTGGCGAGCACGAGAAACGGCTCTGCCAGCCGATACGTGGTGCCGCCGATCGTGACCTGCTTTTCCTGCATCGCCTCCAGGAGCGCGGCCTGCACCTTGGCGGGCGCGCGATTGATTTCGTCGGCGAGGATGATGTTGGCGAAGATCGGCCCGTGCTTGACGCGGAACTCGCCGCTCTGCTGATCGAAGATCTGCGTGCCGACGACGTCGGCGGGGAGCAGATCGGGGGTGAACTGAATGCGCTGGAAGGTCGTGCGGACCGTTTCCGCGAGGGTGCGCACGGTGAGCGTCTTGGCGAGCCCCGGGACCCCCTCCAACAGCACGTGGCCGCCCGTCAGCAGGCTGATGAGCAGGCGCTCGACCATGTACTCCTGGCCGACAATGCGCTTGGCGACTTCATGCAGCACGCCCTGTACGAGGGCGGCATCCTGCGAAACGGGTGCGGAGGCGGTCAATGAGACTCCGGGCGAGCTGAGTGCGAACGACGGGACACGAGGAGAACACCTGACAGTTCAGATACCCAAGTTACCGCTGAGTGCTCCACCGAGGAGGCGCGGGCGTGGGATCCGCGGGACTCGGACGTCCGAATCCCGCCGATTGTCCGCGTTCCCGTCTCCCGTTACGCGCCGATCAGGGCGTCGAGGACTTCCCGTTCGGTGCTGGTCAGCGCTCTCGCGGTGCCGCTCTCCATGGCCCCAAGGCGTACCGGGCCGAAGCGGGTGCGGACGAGGCGCTCGACCTGGAGGCCGAGGGTTTCGCAAATGCGGCGCACCTCGTGGTTCCGGCCTTCGGTAATCGTGATCTCAAAGGCCCAGCGTCGCCCGCCGAGAGAGTGGGCGAGGACTTCGACCGGCGTGACGAGGCCGTCCTCGAGCTCGATGCCCTTGCGGGCTTCGCGCGCCGCGGTGACGGCATCGCCCTGCACCGTGGCCACGTAGGTGCGCTCGACCTCGCGGCTCGGATGCGTGAGCGCGTGGGCGGCTGTGCCATCGGTGGTGAGGAGGAGCACACCCTCGGTCATGAAGTCGAGGCGGCCGACGTAGACGAGCCCGGGGACGTCGTCGATGAGATCGAACACCGTGGTGCGGCCGGCCGGGTCGCGGCGCGTCGTCATGACGGCGGCGGGTTTGTGCAGGACGATCCAGCGATGCTCGGTGACCTTCGTGGCGATGCGCTTGCCATCGAGGGTGACCACGTCGCGCGCCGGATCGACAAGCTGTCCGATTTCGGCGCGCACGCCGTTGATCTGCACGCGCCCTTCGGCGACGGCGCGATCGGCTTCGCGGCGTGAGACGGCCCCGGCGCGCGCGAGGGCCCGCTGCACGCGCATGGGGCCCTCATCGCGTGCCTCGACGGTACCGCCCTTGCGGTTGTTCGTGTTGGGGGGCGTCTTGGGCTTGGGCTTCTTCTTGCGCCACTCGGGCGTGGGCGCGCCTTCACTGCGGGGCGCGCTCTTCTTGGCGCCAAAACCGCCGACGCCGCCCTTGCTGCCTGACTTCTTCCGCGGCGGCGTCACTCGGGCGCGACCGCGGCGTTCCCCGCGCCCCGGAGGGCGATCGCGAGTTCGTCGGCGCGCGGCAGCTCCTCGAGGTGACGGAGCGCGAACTGTTCGAGGAACTGCGGGGTGGTGCCGTAGAGCAACGGACGGCCAATGCCTTCACTGCGGCCGACGATGTCGATCAGGCCGCGCTCATGCAGCGACTTGAGCACCGAGCCAACGGCCACGCCACGAATCTCTTCGATCTCGGCGCGGCCGATGGGCTGACGGTAGGCCACGATGGCAAGCGTTTCGAGCGCGGCCGCCGACAGCTTTTGCGGACGCACCGCGACCTGCGCCCGCTCGATCGCCTCGGCGAACTCGGCGCGCGTGAGGATCTGCCAGCCACCACCCTGTTCGACCAGTTCGACGCCATGCCCATCGATATCGTAGTGCTCGCGGAGCTCGTCGAGCGCCGCACTCACTGCGGCCGGACTCGCCTCGGGGTCGAGCGCCGCGAGGGCCTCGAGCGCGATGGGGCGAGGGGCCGCAAAGAGGGCGGCTTCAAGCAGCTTCGCTAACGGCGTCACGCTGAATCTCCACAGAGGCAAAGGGGCGGTGCTGCGCGATGCGCAGCTCGCCGAGCTTCGCCATCTCCAGCAGGGCGAGGAGCACGGACAGGATCTGCCACGGCTCCGCGTCACGGGCCACGAGGTCGGACCAGCGGCAGCCGCGGCGCATCGCCAGCACGGTCCGCACGGTGGTCATCGCGCCCGCCACGTCGAGGGCACGCGGGACGACTTCGTGGATCTTCGGTTCCTTGGTCGTGCGCAGCACGCGATCGACGGCCGCGAGCAGCTCGCCGAGCGACAGCGACAGCGGCGCATTGATCGGCGTGATGTCGGCCGCCGTCGCGATGAAGCGACGCGGGAACTGATGCCGACGCTCCTCGCCACGTCGCTCGAGGAGATCGACGACTTCGCGCA
Source organism: Gemmatimonadaceae bacterium (assembly GCA_019752115.1). Taxonomy (NCBI): domain Bacteria; kingdom Pseudomonadati; phylum Gemmatimonadota; class Gemmatimonadia; order Gemmatimonadales; family Gemmatimonadaceae; species Gemmatimonadaceae bacterium. Next base: position 37,144 of record JAIEMN010000001.1, on the reverse strand, counting down.
TCTGCTGGTATTCGAGCAGGCGACGCACCAGTTCGGCACGCGGGTCTTCCCAGGTCTCTTCGCCGTCGGCGCGCGGGAGCAGCATCTGCGCCTTGATGCGGAGCAGACGGGCCGCCATCTCGAGATAATCGGCCGCTTCGTCGAGCCCCAGCGTGGAGATGCGCGCGAGGAACTGTTCGGCGATGCGGGCGATCGGGATGTCGTAGATGTCGACCTGCTCGTCGCGGATGAGCGACAGCAGCAGATCGAGCGGGCCGGTGAACTGGCTCAGCTCGACGACAAAGGAGGCCGAAGCCTCGGAGTCCAGCGGGCGGAAGTTGGGTGCGATCACGCGGCCATCACGCGGCGAATGGGTTGGGCAGCATGTACCGGAAGTAATACAGCTCGGCCACCCTCTGCAGATAGTAAGCGGGGGCAAGCCACATCGAAATCACCGGCCGGGCAAAGGAGAGCACGGCGAAGAGCAGGAAAAAGCCGAGCCCGCCAAGGCGCTGGTACTGGAGCGCCCATTTTGGGGGCAGGAGGTACTTGAAGACGTGAGACCCGTCGAGCGGCGGGATGGGGAGCAGATTGAACGCCGCGAGGAACAGGTTGATCAGGATGCTGACCTCGACGATCCGCTGGAGGACCGCGAGGGGGCGTTCAATGCCCGGGACCTGCTGGCCGAGGACGCCGAGGCCGACGATGATCGGCACCGAGACGAGGGCGATCATCAGGTTGGTGGCGACCCCGGCGAGGGAGACGATGATGTCGCCCTGGCGGTAGTGGCGGTAATTGCGCGGGTTGACCGGCACCGGCTTGGCGCCCCCGAAGATCGGGGCTCCCATCGCCCAGAGGACGAGGGGAAGAATGACGGTCATGAAGGGGTCGATGTGCTTGAGGGGATTGAACGTGAGCCGCCCGAGGGAGTAGGCGGTCAGGTCCCCCTGCTTCATGGCTGCATAGCCGTGCGCGTACTCGTGGGCCACCATGGCGAAGAGCAGCCCGGGAGCAACGAGAGCAAGCGCTTGAAAGTCCACGCGGCGGCAGGGGCGGAAGGGTCGCGTCCGGCACGGGAACCGGAACGCGAATGCAAGCAAATCGGATCGGGAAGGTAGTGGTCCGGGCGGGGGGTGTCAAAGCGCGGCGGAGGCTGTCCCGTGCGCTTTGCCCAAGTCGTTCGCGGACCACCGCTTGACCCATACCCCGGAGACGGATAAGTTCCCCAGTCTGTCGTTCACCAACTCGGATTTCAGGACCTAGGGGAGCTTTTTCGTGCCGAATATCAAGTCCGCAAAGAAGGATCTGCGGAAGTCGCGTGCGGCTGCGGTGCGTAACCGCGCACAGCGCTCGGCGCTGCGTACCGCCGTGAAGAAGGCGAAGGCAGCGAACGCGGCGGCCGACGACCGCCTCACCGCCGCCTCGCTGCTTGATCGCGCGGCCCGGAAGGGGCTCATCCACAAGAACGCCGCGGCTCGTCAGAAGAGCCGCATCGCGAAGTCGGCCAAGGCAGCGTAACGCCGCGGGTCGGTTCGCTGGATGCACGAAGGGCCGGACTCACTGAGTCCGGCCCTTTGTCGTTCCCGACCGTCGGTGCTCGATCAGAACGCCGCGAGTTCCCCGCCGCAGCGCTCGCAGTACCACTCCGTGGGCAGGTTCATCGTGCCGCATTCGGTGCAGCGCAGCGTCTTGGCGGGTTCGGTGGGGGTCCCCGAGACCGGCACCGATGGCGGCGTCACCGTGGCCGCGGGGATAGCGGGCTGGGAGCCCGACGGCGCGATCACGGAGTGCAGGAACGCCAGGTCATCGAACGGGTCGATGGGCGGCACGTTCGGCTGCGCGGCCGGCGACTGCGGCGCGCTCGCCGAGGGCTCCGGGACGGCCTTCATCGGCTGGACGGGCGTCTCGGCGAACATGGCCAGCGCGTCGTCCACTTCGCGGTTGGCGTACGGGGCCGGCGCAGGCGCCTCGGGGACCACGAACGGGGCTTCCTCGATGATGTCCACGCCCTCAGCCATCGTCACCAGGTCGGGGAGCGCATCGTCGGCGACCGGCGCCGGCGCGTCGGCTTCGGGGATGGTGAACACCGCCATCTCGACGGTGTCGGCGCTGATGTCGTCCGTGATATCGGCGCTGAACGCCGGGAGACCGGCGTCGTCCGACGCGCTGGGCGCATCGGCCGGCAGGTCGATCGTGGCGAATTCTTCGGTGACGTCAGTCGCGGAGACCACGGCGACCTCCGACGCGCTGGGCTCGGCCACGAGCGCGTTCTCGGGCTGGGCCTCCGCGACGGGCTCCGGTGCCGCCACCGGCGCGGGCTCCGGCTCCGGCACCGCGACGACCTGCGGCCGCGCCTGCTCGAGCAGCGCGTGGATCTCGTCGAGCTCCATCTGCACGAGCGAACGATCGTCGGTGAGCTTGGTGATCTGCCCTTCGACGTCGCGGCGCAGCGCTTCCCACTTGTCGTTGTCGTATTCGCCAACGGCATTGCGGATCATCGCCTCGACGCGCTGTTCCTCGAGGGCATCCAGCTGCGTGGAGAGTTCGCCGCGCTGCTGCAGCAACGAGCTGCTCAGCATCTCGAGCTCGGCGACGTGCTCCGCGAGCTTGGTGAGCACCTCACCACGCCGGGCATCGTAATCGCCACGCACGCGCTCGTAGACGCGCTCCGGGGTTTCGGCCCGGCGCGCATCGAGCGCCGCCAACCAGTCGTCATAGCGCTGCCGTTCGGCAACGAGGGAGCGCACTTCTTCAATCGACACGCGTAACCTCGTGAGTCAGGGCGGGCCCGGTTGGCCCACCTTCGTAAGCGCGATGGTCAAACCAACGACGATCCCGCAAGCTCTCCAGCCCGATGCAGCGAAGCAAGCGCCGCCGCTTCACCGTCCGGTAACCGCACTGCCCCACCCAGCACCCGCGCGACCGCCAGAATGCGCGCGGCCTGCTCCACGCTTTCCATCCGCAACAATGCATCGGTCAGTGATCGCCCCACGGTAGTCACGCCGTGATTGGCGAGCAGAAAGACCTCATGACCGGCCAGGAACGGTTGCATGGCGGCCGCCAGCGCCGGTGTTCCCGGCCGCCCGTACGGCACCAACGCCACTGGCCCGACCACCACCGGCAGCTCGGGGAGCACATCGGCGGGCAACCCCTGCCCCGCCGTTGCGAACCCCGTGGCCACTGGGGGGTGGGCATGCACGATCGCCTGCACGTCGGCGCGGGCCGCATAGCAGGCGAGATGCATACCCACTTCCGACGATGCGCGCAGCCCCCGGTCACGCTGCGCGACGTCACCGGTTGTGTCCCCCGTCACAGGGGTGTGATGAGGCGTGCCGCCAGCGTGTAGCCGTACCACCTGCGCGGCCGTGGCGCGGGCCTTATCGATGCCCGACGCGGTAACGAGGACGGACCCGTCGGCGAGTCGCACCGAGAGATTCCCCTCGGCGCCGGCCAGCAGGCCGCGCGCATGCAGACGGCGGCAGGCGGCGGCCAGCGCCTCCGCCTGCTCCCACACCTGACCGGCCGTCGGTTCGGCGCTCATGCGCGGCCCATGATGCGCAGTGCGTCAGTTCGCGCGGTACACCACGCGGCCGCCCACGACAGTGAGCAGCGCCTGACCGTTGAACGTATGGCCGCCGTAGGGCGTGTTGCGCCCCTTCGACTTGAACTGCTTGGGATCGCAGGTCCAGGTACGCGCCGGATCGAACACCGTGACGTCACCCACGCTACCGCGGGCCAGCGTTCCGCCGGGGAGATGGAAGACCTTGGCCGGCTTGCAGCTCATGGCGTCGATCATCTGCGCGAGCGAGATGATGCCGGGCTTGAGCAGGTAGGTGCAGTTCACCCCGAGGGCGGTCTCGAGGCCCACGATGCCATTGGGGGCATCGGCGAACTCGCGCTCCTTCTCGTCGTAGTGATGCGGCGCGTGGTCCGTCACGAGCAGATCGATCGTCCCGTCAGCCACCCCCTGCTGCAGCGCCTCGACATCCTCCTGCGTGCGCAGCGGCGGATTCATCTTCGCGTTGGTGTTGTAGCCCTCCACCGCCGCTTCCGTGAGCGAGATGTGGTGCGAGCAGACTTCGGCGGTGACGTTGATGCCGCGCTCCTTGCCCCAGCGGACCAGTTCGACCGAGCCCTTGGTGCTCAGATGGCACAGATGGATGTGGCCACCGGTGCGCTTGGCGAGGAGAATGTCGCGAATGACGTAGATCTCTTCGGCTTCGGCGGGAATGCCCTTGAGGCCCAGCTTGGCGCTCATGAGCCCTTCGTTCATCGACCCGCCGCGCGCCAGCGTCATGTCTTCGCAGTGCTCGGCCACCGGCACATTGAAGGCGCGCGCGTACTCCAGCGCGGTGCGCATGAGGTGCGCGCTTTCGACCGGCTTGCCGTCGTCGGAAAAGGCCACCGCACCGGCCGCGACCATTTCGCCGAATTCGGCGAGCGTTTCGCCCTTCTGGCCAAGCGAGATCGCGCCGTACGGATAGACGCGCGCGAAGCCGGCCGTTTCGCCCTGGCGCTTCACGAAGCCGACGGTGGCCTGATTGTCGGTGACGGGCTTGGTGTTGGGCATCGCGCAGACGCCGGTGAACCCGCCGGCGACGGCGCTGTGCGCACCGGTGGCGACGGTCTCGACATCTTCGCGGCCGGGCTCGCGCAGATGCACGTGCACGTCGATCAGACCCGGCGCGACGACGAGCCCACTGACATCCACGACTTCGGCGCCGTCGGGCGTCCCGATCGCGCCCCCACACGCCTCGACCTTGCCATCGCGCAGCAGCACATCCCCGATGGTATCGAGGCCCTGCGACGGGTCGACAATGCGACCACCCTTGAGCAACAGATCACGCGACATCACGGGGCTCCCTTCTTGGCGGCTTCAGCGAGTTCGGGCTTGCCGCCCGCGAGGAGATACAGCGCGGCCATGCGCACGGCAACGCCGTTCGTGACCTGATCCAGAATGACCGAGTGCGGGCCGTCGGCCACGTCACTGTCGATTTCCACGCCGCGATTCATCGGGCCCGGGTGAAGGATGACGATATCGCGCGGCGCCTTGTCGAGCCGCGCGCTGGTAACGCCGAAGACGCGATTGTACTCACGCAGCGACGGGATGTAGCCGGCCTGCATGCGTTCGAGCTGCAGGCGCAGCACGTTGAGCGCGTCGGCCCATTCAATGGCTTCCTCGATGCGATTGAAGACGGTGACGCCCATCTCTTCAATGGCATTGGGGAGCAGCGATCGGGGGCCGCAGACGGCGACATCGGCGCCGAGCTTGGTGAGCCCCCAGATGTTCGAGCGCGCCACGCGTGAGTGCAGCACGTCGCCCACGATGCAGATCTTCCGGCCGGCCAGCTCGCCGAACTTGTCGCGCAGGGTCATCAGATCGAGCAGCCCCTGCGTGGGGTGCTCGTTGGTGCCGTCACCGGCATTGATGACGTTCGACTCGATGCGCTCGGCGAGGAACTGGGCGGCGCCCGACGCCGGGTGGCGGATGACGACCATATCGATCTTCATCGCCTCGAGGTTGCGCGCCGTATCGACCAGCGTTTCACCCTTTGAGACACTCGACTGGGCCGCGGCCACGTTCACCGTGTCCGCACTCAGCCGCTTCTCGGCGAACTCGAACGAGATGCGGGTGCGCGTGGAGGCTTCGAAGAACAGGTTGACGATCGTCGCGCCGCGGAGCGTGGGCACCTTCTTGATGGCGCGCTCGGAGATCTCGCGGAACGGGATGGCGGTATCGAGCACCAGCCGGATCTGCTCCGCGGAGAGCGGGGCGAGGCCGAGGAGGTCCTTGCCGAGGGGACCAGCCATGCTCAGTCCTCGTCCTTGGCGGTGATCACCACTTCGTCGCGACCATCGAGTTCCTCGACAAGCACATCGACGCGATGGCCCGGCGCCACCTCCACCGTGCGCCCGATGATGTCGGCGTGGATCGGGAGTTCCCGCCCACCACGATCGATGAGTACGGCGAGGGCGATGCGCGCCGGCCGGCCAAAGTCGGCCAGTTCGTCGAGCGCGGCGCGAACGGTCCGTCCGGTATACAGCACATCGTCGATGATGACGACCTTCTGATCGTCGAGCGTCCAGGGGAGCGTGGTGGCCCCCACGACGGGGCGCGGCCCCACGGTCTGCAGATCGTCGCGATAGAGCGTAATGTCGAGGGCGCCGCTCACGACATCGACGCCTTCGTTGGCCTTGATGATCCGCACGATGCGGTCGGCGAGTTGCACGCCACGCCGCTGAATGCCAACGATCACCAGGTTGTCGGTGCCGTTGTTCAACTCCACGATCTGGTCCGCCATGCGCCGCAGCGTGCGATCAATGCCGCGCGGGTCGAGGACGGTTGAAGGCTTCTTGGTCATGCGGGCAATATAGCCGCCCGGATACGGCCCGATATGCGACACGCCCCGATGTGAGGGCATCGGGGCGCGCGTGCGGAGGGGACTGATGGCCGGCGGATTCTGCGCCGGCCGGGCCGCGGCGGAACCGCGAGGCTATCGCGCGTTCACCACTCGTGGTGGCTGCGCGGCGCTTCCGAGGGCGGCTTCGGCGCAAACATGCCGTGGAGCGGGGAGAGATGGCGCGCGGCGGTGCGGGCAGCCCGGAGGCGCGCCTTATCGACGGCCGGCACTGTGGAGGTCGCGGCGTACATCGCGATATCCTGCGCGGCTTCGAGCGCGGCTTCGGCAAAGCCCCGCGACCATTCCGGTCCGTAGGGGTGCGAGTCGGCGCGCTCCTCCACACCGCGTCCGAAGGCGATGCACTTGTCGGCCGCTTCCCGGAGCGAGCGGCTCGCCGAGAGATGCGCTACCACAACGTGATAGCCGTCGCGACGCCCCATCTGGTAGGTGGGTGACTGGCCGACCTCCGTTTCCGGGGCCTGCACCATGCCCGTCGCGATCCCCGTCAGCAGCACGCACTGCTGGGAGAAGTAGCTGCGGAGGGGATCGACCGGCGGTTCCTCAAGAATCCTGGACATGGCGGCTGCGGCTCGGGTTGGTGGCCGCCGGACGGCGGCGCTCGCCGTGCTTCCGGGCAAGGGGTGTGCCGCGGTCGAGCTCGCCTGGCAAACTCAGCCATTCGCCCGAATCCCCTCCCAAACGGACGCGGAGAGCCGAATTGGTGCAGTGTGGCGTGCGCCCAGTTCGTGGCACCGCCCCCGCACGGGTGCGGCGGCGGTGCCACAGCGCCCGATCAGCCGGCGTACAGATGCAGGTCGGTTCCCACGAAGTCCGCCATCGCCTTGGTGGTCTCCCAGTCGGCGTGGCGCAGGGTGATGTATCCGTCCGAAAGGAGCGTGCTCTTCCAGTCGCGCCGATGGGCGCCAATCGGGAGCAGGTCGATGGCACAAATCGCATCACCGCAGCGGGCCTTGATGCGATCGAGCCCCTCGATGCGCTGGATGTGCCCCTGCCCGTGTGCCCGCTTGGTGATACAAGCGGCGTTGTACTTCCGCTCGATCACCGGCGAGAAGGTCCCCTTGAGCTCCGCCTCCGCCCACCCGACGAACAGGTCGACATCGCTGGCGAAGTTCATGAGATCGACCGTGCGGGCACCGGGCGGACGGGCGCCGATCTCGCCGAAGACCACTTCACCGTTGCTCTTGCGGTACCACTCCATGTGCGTGAAGCCGGTCTGGTACCCGAGCACCTTGATCACCTGATGGCCGAGGGCAATGCCGCCGGTGACCCACGGGTTGTCGAGGTGGCGGTAGCTCAAGGTCTGCGGTGAGATCCACTCGTTCGTTCGGGCGATGAGCGGACGCGGGCGATAGTGCCCCACGTGCTCGTACTTGATCACCCCGTCCGCGCAGATCGTGTCGTAGGTGAACTCCTCGCCGTCGATGAACTCCTCGACGTCCACCACGGCCACGTGCCCGAGCTGCGCGATGGCATTGGAGACCTCCTTGGGCTCATCGCAGCGGAAGGTGTCCATGGAGCCGGCGCCCGAGATGGGCTTGATGATGAGCGGATAGCCGACCTGTTCGGCGGCCGCCCACACTTCATCGGCAGTCGTGGCGACGGCGTGGTGCGGCACGCGCACGCCGCCGGCGGCGAGCGCCTGCTTCATGAGATCCTTGTTGCGGAACTTGAGCGCCTGCTCGTACCCCTGCCCTGGGACACCGAACGCCTCGCGGATCTGCGCGGCGATCTCGATGCCCGGTTCCCAGAGGCAGCAGACGCGATCGAGCGTCCGCGTGCCGAGCCACGCCCGCAGCTGCGCAATCGCACTCGGGGCGTTGGTGAACAGATCGGGGATCGCGACGTAGTCGCTCAGATGGCGACGGGCGAGTTCGGGAAGCTCATGCGCCGGTCCGTTGGACGCACCGAGCACCGTGGCGCCCTGCAGAGAGAGGCCGCGCGTGAAGAGCGGCATTTCGCCTGGATAGCCAGGGGCCAGCATGAGGACGGTGGGCATGGATCGCTCGGTAGGGGTCAGAGGGGAGGGGTCAGGGGGAGACCCGGCCCTAGCCTAAGGTGACTTTGACGGTACTGATGATGCGGATGAGGGCGTCACGAACCACCGTCGTGTCCGAGTGACGCACGATGATGAAGCCTTCGCCTTCGTAGCTGCCGGTGGGGCCGTGCCCGAGCTGCGGGAGGCGGTGATCGCAGATGAGATGGCCGAGTTCCCGCTCGATGGTCTCGAGCCCCTCGATGTGGCGCACGACGCCACTGCCCTGCCCGCGCAGGTAGGCTGCACCGACGGCGTACTTCCGTGCTGGTGCGGAGAACTCGCCGAAGACCATGAGACGGACCCACGCGGCGACGAAATCCATGTCATTGGCGCGCGAGATCATGGTCGTCATGTTGGCCCCGGGCGGCCGGGCGGCAATCTCGCTGATGGCCACCGAGCCGTCGGTGCGGCGGAACCATTCGCAATGCGAGACACCGGTGGTCATGCCGAGAGCCGCGAGCGCCGTGGCGCCGATCGCTTTGATGTCGTCGAACTCGGGCGCGTCGATCTCGCGCGGGAGGAGGACCGTCCACTGCACCCAGGGCTGCTCGAGGACCTCGAGCGGCGTCGGCGCGTAGCGCGTGATGGAGTGCCAGACCGGCGTGCCGTCGATGGAGACCGTTTCGAGCGAATGCTCGGTGCCGCGCAGAAACTCCTCGGCAAGCATTGGATCGTTCGGCGCGGGCGCATAGCGCGCGATGGCGCGGCGGAGTGCCGCGTCATCGGTGAGGCGCTCGGTCGCGCGCGCGCCCGCGCCCGCAGGCGGCTTGATGACGATGGGGTAGCCGACGCGCTCCACGAAGGCGAGCGCATCGGCGAGCGAGCCCACGAGGGCGTGGCGCGCGACCGGTACCCCGGCCGCGCGCAGCACATCCTTCATGCGGGCCTTGTCGCGAAAGTTCTGCGCCGCTTCGCTGGGGAGTCCGGGGATCCCCAGGCGCTCCCGAACCAACGCGAGAGGGAGCTGCGCCTGTTCGAACGCCCCGAAGAGGCGATCGATGCGGCCACCACGGGCCGCCAGTGCCCGGGCGGCCCCCTCGAGCTGGGTCGCGTCGGTGACATCGTCCACGCGCCAGTGCGCCGCCACCCGTCGGGCCAGCGCAGGCGCCAGCTGCTCCAGGGGCTGATTGGAGATGACCCCCAGGCGGATCCCCGGAAGCGCCAGCGCGGCCTCGATCATTTGAGACGCTGCCGGTGAGAATTGCGGTGCCGCAAAGACGACAAACATGAGCAGTACGAAAAGCGTGACGACCCGTGGCGCAAGAACGCCTGCGGAAAGTGGGGTTCCCTCCGAGCCAACGCAATGTGAATGTGCGCCGTTCACGAAGCACCGGCGCCGCCCCACCCTTCGCACCGGTGATCATCTACTTCGCACTGCATGCCACGCCGCCGCATCATTTCGCTGCTTTTTCTGGCGCTCGCCGCCTGCTCCGATCGCCGCGCGACCCGTTCCACCACCACCGTCTCCGCCGACAGTCCTGCCGCCGACAGCACCCCGGATTGGTTGCGTTCCCACGCGGTCGAGGAGCGGCTCTTCGCCACCAACTCGGCGGCCTTCAACGGCTTCACCTTCACCGATCGTCAGGCGGAGAGTGGCATCACCTTCCGCCACGAGATCGTGGACGATGCCGGCAAGACGTACAAGGCCGTGCACTACGACCACGGCCAGGGCGTCTGTGCCGCGGACGTGGATGGCGATGGGCGAAGTGATGTGCTCTTCGTGAATCAGCGCGGATCGAACGCCTTGTATCGGAACGCTGGGGGCGGCCGGTTCACGGAGATCACCGAGGCGTGGGGGCTACGCGCTGTGGATCGGATTGGCGTGGGCTGCGCCTTCGGCGATATCGACAACGACGGGCGCCCGGACCTGTTCCTCACGACGGTGCGGAAGGGGAACCGTCTGTACCACAATGACGGCACGCGCTTCACCGACATCACCGAGCGCGCGGGCGTCGGTTATGTAGGGCACTCCTCGGGCGCGACGTTTCTCGACTACGATGGCGACGGCAAGCTCGATCTGTTCGTTGCGAACGTGGGCGTGTACACGGGCAACGAGCAGGGCGCCGGCGGCGCGTTTGTCGGGCTGAGCGATGCCTTTCAGGGGCACCTGCACCCCGAGCGCACCGAGACCAGCCTGCTCTACCACAATCTGGGCGACAACCGCTTCGCCGAGGTGAGCAAGGCCTCCGGACTCGTGGACGGCAGCTGGAGTGGCGACGCGCTTATGGTGGATATCGACGATGACGGCCGCCCCGACCTGTATGTGCCGAACATGCAGGGGCGGAACCATCTCTGGCGCAATGTGGGTGGGACGCGCTTCGAGGATGCCACCGCGAAGTACTTCGCGCGGACGCCGTTTGGCGCGATGGGTGTTGCGCAGCTCGATTTTGATGGCGACGGGCGGCTCGATCTGTTCGTGACCGACATGCACTCCGACATGATCGACACCTACGATCCCAACGACTGGACGAGCAAGGCGCTCAAGACCGACCCGACGCATGTCCAGGACCACCTGCTCGGGAAGGACACGAACACGGTGCTCTTCGGCAACGCCCTGTACGTGAATCGTGGCGGTGGTCGTTTCGAGGAGATCAGCGATCGCTACAACGCCGAGACCTACTGGCCGTGGGGGCCGAGCGTGGGCGATCTCAATGGCGACGGATGGGACGATCTCTTCATCACGGCGGGAATGAACTTCCCGTACCCGTATCAGCCGAACGACGTGCTGCTCAATACGCGCGGCAAGCGATGGCTGCGGGCCGCGTTCACCGTGGGCGTGGAGCCGCGCCGTCATGGCGCGACCGAGCAGGTGTGGTACACCGCCGACTGCTCACCGAACGGGGCCGATGTGGCGAGCGATGCGTGTCAGCGCTGCCGGAAGCCCGACGCGGCCAAGGCGGGGTGCACACTTGACGCGGCCGGCAAGGCAACGATGACGGGCACGAAGGCGAGCCGGTCGAGCGTGCTGCTCGACGTGGATGGCGACGGTGACCTCGATATCGTGACCAACGAGTTCAACAACGTGCCGCAGGTGCTGATCTCGGACCTATCCACGAAGCGGCCGCTGCACTGGTTGTCGGTGCGCCTGCAGGGAACACGCTCGAACCGCCAGGGGCTCGGGGCGGTGGTGACGGTGACGCTCCCTGACGGCCGAAACATCGTGCGCCGGGCCGACGGGCAGTCGGGGTATCTGTCGCACTCCGATCTGCCCTTGTACTTCGGATTGGATGGGGCGGATGCGGCGACGGCCATCGCGGTGCGATGGCCGTCGGGGGCGGTTCAGCAGGTGGCTGGGCCGGTTTCGGGTGGGGTTACGGTTGTTGAGAAGTGAACTGCGTATACGTGGGGCGCATACGTAAGGCGCATACGTGGGGCGCATACGTACTGCGTAGACGAGGGGCGCGCTGGTTGGGCGGCTAGCGTTCCAGCTTGAAGCCGGGGTCGATGGCTGGGCGCTTGGGGGCGTTCGCAACGAACCACCCGGTCAGGTACATCCACTGCGCCATGCGGGTGAGCTTGGGATAGTTGATGTTCTCCGGCTTGTCGCGGGGCGTGTGGTAGTCGGGGTGCAGGTTCGTGGAGTACATCACGGCCGGAATGTTGAGGCGTGCGTACGGCACGTGGTCGCTGCGGAAGTACCAGCCTTCGGGGTGCGTCGGGCGGTCCCAGAGGGAGTCGAGTACGAACTTGCCGGTGAGGCTGTTGGCCTTGATGGCCATGCTCACGAGGTCGTTCGAGTTGCGGTGCGGTGGCTGGATGCCGAGAAGCGACGCGGTGTCGGGGTGGTTGCGGCCGATCATGTCGCCGTTCAGGACGGCCACGATCTGCCCGAGCGGCACGACGGGGTGCGCGGCGTGGTAGCGCGAGCCGAGCAAGCCGCGCTCTTCGGCGCCGTGGTACACGAACAGAATGGAACGCTTGGCGGGCTGCTTTGCGAAGGCGCGGGCGGCGGCGAGGAGGGCGACGCTGACGGAGCCGTTGTCGTCGGCGCCGGCCCACACCGAATCCTTGTCGATCAGATAGCGGACGCCGTCGTGGTCCTGGTGGCTCGAGTAGAGCACGTACTCATCGCGCAGCTTGGGATCGGTGCCGCGAATCACACCCACGATGTTCACGCTGGGCGTCTCGAAGCGCTCCATGCGGATGTGGATCTCGGCGACCGGCGCCTGCTGCAGCGCCGTCGCGCGCGTGGCGCGCACGAGGAACGTGGGCGTGGGGGCGTTGCGCGGTGCGGGGAGCGGCTCCACACGCGCCGGCTGATTGGCGAAACGCTGGGCGGCGCGATCGACATCGTACGTCCCGCGGATGCGGAGCGTCGCCATCGGATCGAAGGCGATGTCCGTCACGGAGTCGGCCACCATGATGATCGCGGCGGCCCCGCGGCGGGCGAGGCGCTGGTTGGTGGCCGCGGTGGCCGCCTGCGTATAGCGGACCTCGTACGAATTGGTCGTGGTGCGAATGGCCGTGGGGTTGGGCGCCACGATGCGGAGCGCGACGACCTTGCCGCGCACGTCGATCGTGGAGTCGGCCGGATTGGCGAGCCAGACCACCGGGCCGCTCACATCCGCGCTGGTGTTGCCGAGCGGAATGATGTCCTTCCACAGCTCGAGCGCCTGGCCGCCGAGCGTCGCGTTCGACGACACGGTCGAGACGCGGGTGCGGATCATGTTCCACCACTGGAAGTAGCTGCCGTCGTCGCCGACGGGCTTGACGCCGATGGCGCGCAGCTGCTCGGCGACCCAGATGGACGCGCGCATTTCATCGGGCGTCCCCGACTCACGGCCGCGCATGCCGTCGGAAGCCATCGCGTAGAGATCACGCTTGAGATCGGCCTCCTTGATGGCGCTCATCGCGGCCGGGACTTCGGAGGCCTTCGCGGCACTCTTCGCCTGCGCGGACACCCCGGTCGGTCCGGCGAGCATCGTGAGACCCACCAGCGATGCGCGCACGCGCGCCTGCCGCAGTAACCCGGAAGCCATCAACCCACTCCTGCTCGAGGGAAGCATCGCGGCGCGCGCGGAGTGCCCTCGCGCGCCCTTATCGTCGCAGCCAGACGTTGTAGCTGCAGGTGGCCCGGGCGCCAGTGGGCTTGTTCAGGATGTCGCCCGGCACGCCACGCGGGCCGGGGACGAGCGCTTCCATGAACTCCACTTCGCCTACGGCGATGGACCAGAGCGGTGCCACCGCCGGGCCGCCGTCGAGATACGCACAGGCTTCGAAGTTCGTGGGCGTGACCGTCGTACGCGCCGCGGCCTGCATCACATCGTTCGCGCCGGTGGCGGCGAGGTCGTCGCGACTGAAGAACTGATACGTGACCTGCCGCGCGCGGATGTGGCGCTGCTCGAAATCAAAGAGATTGGCCCCGACCACCGGATTCTCGCGCGTGGGCCCCTCGGTGAGCCACACCGCGACCTCGCGCCCTTCGTTGGGCGGCACCGTGACGCCGACCAGCTGCCGCGCGTAGCCACTGCGCTCGATGCGCAGGAGATAGCTGCCGGGCTTGGCGGCAAAGTAAAAGCGGCCGGCCGAGTCGGTCTTCGCGGCGTAGCTGGTGCCCATGAGCTTGACGCTGGCGCCGTCGAGGGCGCGCAGCGCGGTGTCGGCCACGATGCCGGCCAGGCCGCCGCGCGAGGCGGTCGTGATCACCGCCGGCAGCCCACGTTCGAGCTGGGTGAGCTTGAGCCGCACGACCGCGCCCTTGGCGGGGACCTTGAGCCGTTCGGTGACGCCGATGAAGCCGACCGAGCGGGCGCTCAGGGTATAGGTCCCCTTCTCCACGCCCGTGAAGCGGAACCGGCCGTCGGGTCCAGTCCGCACCTGCTCCCGGCGCTCGTACAGGTACACGGCGATGTTCCGGATGGGCACGTTGGCGGAGTCGACGACGATGCCGGCGAGCACGCCGGGCGCGGTCTCGGGGAGCGCCGTGGCGGGCGACTGCGCGCGCAGCGGGACGGCGCTGAGCACGGCGGCGCCCAGCAGCCCCGACAACCAGCGAAAGCGAGAGGTGGTCATGAGAGAGATGACAGGGGGCGGGTCGGTGGCGTTGCCGGCGATATAGAATTCGAGCATGAGCACGACACACCCGCATGTACACGATGTCACCACGGCCGGGTTCCTTGCCGACGTGGTGGAGCGCTCCAAGACGGTTCCGGTGCTGGTCGATTTCTGGGCCACGTGGTGTGGCCCCTGTCGGGCGCTGGGGCCCATCCTGGAGCGGCTTGCCGCCGAATACGACGGCGCGTTCGAACTGGCCAAGGTGGATACGGACAAGGAGCAGGCGCTCGCCGCGCAGTTCCAGATTCGCTCGATTCCCACGGTGACCCTGTTCAAGGGGGGCAAGTCGGTGGGAGGCTTTCCGGGCGCGCTGCCGGAGGCGCAGATCCGGGCGTTTCTCGCGCAGCACGGTGTGGTGGATGCGGCCGGCTCGCGCGCGGTGGACGCGGCGTTGGCGCAGCTGGATGCCGGAGACGTGGAGGGCGCGGCACAGGCCCTGGAGGCCCTGCCCTCGGCGGTGTACTCGGACGCGCGGGCCGTGCGTGGCCGTGCGGCGGTGTCGCTCCACCGGCTGGCCGCGCGCAGCGAGGCCGATGGCCACGCGCCGCATGCGGCGGCGATTCGGCTGGTCCTGGCCGGTGATGCCGCGGGCGGGCTCGATGCCCTGCTCGAGCTGCTGCGGGTGGAAAAGCACGACGAGCGCAGCCCGGCGCGGGCGGCGCTCGTTGAGGTGCTGCATGTCGTCGACGACGAGGCGCTGGTGCGCGACGGTCGGCGACGGATGGCTGCGCTGCTGTTCTGAGCGGGTCGCGCGACGCGCCCGTACACGCGAATCCCCGCCGTGGCGCTGTGCCATGGCGGGGATTCTGTTGATCAGCGGATGGGGGGGGATTCGAACCCCCGAGACACTTTCGCGCCAACACGCTTTCCAGGCGTGCGCCTTAAACCACTCGGCCACCCATCCAGGAGCGCTGCGGCAGGCCGCAGGTACCACACACGACGACCGAGGCCGCCGATCAAGCACAACGCGCCGCCGCGGGGGTCCACGACGGCGCGCTGGGAAACCACTGCAGCGGACAGGGTGAGATTCGAACTCACGATACCGTTGCCGGTATGCCGGTTTTCGAGACCGGTGCCTTCAACCACTCGGCCACCTGTCCTGAGAGAGGATAGATCACAAAAATGATCTCGTTGTTGTGCATTGGTTGCGCAACTGCGTCGTTCGCCGAACTCAGGCAGCCGGACGCGCCCTCCCAGAGCATCGATAGATAATCGGCAGAGGTAGCCACTTCAAGCGTATGCCCCGCACTTCTCGGTACGCCGGATCGCCGCCGAAGCACCTACTCGGACGGCGCCGCATATCCGCCTGGCAGTCGCGCCGTCAGTACGGCGGATCCAGCGAGTCGTCGAAGCGCGCATGATCTGCCAATCGGAACTCGTCCTCGAGACGCTGGGCTTCCCGACGTTCACGCTCCTCGGGCGTCATGGTGTCGAGCCGCCGGTTGATTTCGACCTGATCGGCAGTGGCCTTGTCGAAGAGGTCATCAAGGGAGAGCTCGTCATCATCCCGCTGCTGCGGCTCAGGCGGGGCCCCGCTTTATCGCCTTTCGTCCATCGACCGTCTCTCCCTGCGAGCTCTACGCCATCGTGATCTCGCCGGGGGGCAATCCGGGGGTTACCCATCCCGACTGAGGCGGCCACCGATGACCGCCTCGCGGGAAGATGCGCCCCAGGCGCCGATTCGCCAGTGCTCAGACCGCAGGGTATCCGAGGCGGCACCGGAACAACTGTGCGACTCTCGGTAGTGGGGCGCGGAATCACGGAGTGCCCGTGGGTGGTGGGCGCTTCACACGCAAGGTTGGACGCGTGGATCCTTGAGGGCTCACTGCCGTGGATGATTGGCCGGCACGTGCCGACATCGGCGACGGCGGTGGCACGACCGGGCGCACTGGCGAGGCCCCCCTGGGACGCTTGATGCGCGGCCCGTCGTTCCATGGCAGATCGTCCATGTCATCCGTCGGTCGAACTGCTAACGGGTGCAGCAGATCGAGCGCCGTCCTGAGCCACGGCCAATCTGCGTGTTCATGCAGCAGCAGGTCCGCCATGCGCTTCGCCGCCTCGAAGCGATGTCGCATGTGAGGATCATGCAACGCGAGCTGTTCGAGTTCATCGGCGGTGATTGGCCACCGGTCTGGCTGCGCGATCCAGAGTGGCGCGATCTGGCGGATCGACCGTGCGGGGCGCCCGTTCACCAAGTGAATCCACGGTGAATGACCGACGTGCCCACTCCTCTGTGTTGTAGGCGAGCGCTGCGCGACAGCCCAGTGCCAGGCGGGCTCGTCGTGCTTCCGGAAGGCCGCCAGCGTCACGCGCTCGTCGTCGGTGAGCTGATGAAGAACCCGCAGGACCTGAAGCCAGGTCGGGATCATCGAGAATGGGATAGGTCTCATGTTGAGACCCTGCACGAGGAGGGAGGCCGAGCAAAAGCCCAGCACTCCCTTTTCGAATATCCTCACGGCGAGGGCGTCGAGGGCCGAAGTTTCACGCGACCGATACCCCATCCGCCGGAAGAAGAAATCCAGCATGCCTCGCCCGGGAGGCCCTGCGCCAGTGAGCGAATATCGAGAACATGCGGCCCTGGTATAGGCGGAGGAGGGATCAGCGCCCGTAGCTCATGCAGGGTATCGGGATCCGACGTTGCCAACTGCACCCTCGTCGCCACGTTCGTGATGATGGCGCGTACGGCGTCATGCGACCCCATCGGCAGGCGATCGCGTATCGCGGAGATCGACTGTGTCGCCAAAATCGGCGCGGATCCAAACGCGCGTCCAACGGCAAGAAACCTCGCGTCGCTGACTCCGGTGCTCGTCAAGACCTCATGCGCTTCGTCGATCACGATCGCGACGAGTCGCTGCACTGCCCCCTCAGGCGTGCACGCGGCGCCTGCAAGGATGGCGTCGTACGTGGCGGCCTTCACCGCGCGGGCGATAGTCATGCCCTCGGCGCTCGTGGTGGACGGCTGATAGAGCATCACGCTGCCATTGCGAATACGGTCCACCATCGACAGCACCTGTGTCGTTCGCAGCGGCGGAAGCACATCGAGACGCAGTGCGCGCTGCACACGCTCGCTCGATAGAGCCCCCACCAAGGCGCTGCACGTTGCGACGAGCGACGAGCTGGTTTCGGACGCGAGGGTTGGAAGCTGCGAAAGTGCGGGCAGCGCCAAATCGGGCGCGTGCTGTGTGATCACTCGCTGCACCAGTGTCGCGCTCGACGGCACCTGCACCGTCGATCCTCCTTCCCGCGCCAGCATGCGGAGCAGCAGTAGATACCGGCTGATCGGCCGCCGTGGAGAGAGAAGCACACGCGTTTCTGCCTTCGCGATGCGCTCAGCCGCGCGCAGCGCTCCGGCCAGCCCGCGCCAAAAGAGACTGCGGCGTATGTGCGCATCGTTCGGTGCGCCAGCGAGTCGTGCGAGGTGTAGATCAATCGACACGCAGTCGTGCAGCAGGTTGCGCGCTCCGACACGCCAGAAGCTGTCCCGCTGCGAGTCCATTGAGACGTGAGGGCTGGGGACGGGCGGGGGGCTGTTTCGACCAGCTCGAATGTATGGCTCATGGTAGACGGTGCGCCGAGAGGGGCGCCGGAGTCCAGCGCAGCGGCAGGAGCGCGCTTGGGCCGATGTTGCGAACCCCTGAGCTATATCACTGGCGGCTTTTATCGGGTTTCTCTCCGCAACAGCAACGATCGCTCTCGCGTACTGCACAAGCCCATGTCGTTCAATGCGTTCGGCACGTCGTTCGCTGAGCTAAGGAACGCGGGTTTCGGTACGATCGACCGCAAATCCACCGATTTTGATGTATGACCGCGAACGCGAGGGCGACCATACATCGATTTGTCTACGATCGGCGATGTCGCTTGTCGGGATTTGCGGCGCTGAGGTTGAAAAGAGCGAGTGATAGGAGCGCGCGAAATGCACATTCTGTAACGAACGAGGCGATCGGCGATGGTCATTCCCGCCCCGGATCCCTCGCCGATTCACGCGGTGAGGGATCCACGACCTTTCCTTGAGGTCAACTCGTCGGAGGCATCCGGGTGGTCACAGCACTGTCCGACGCAACGACTGGGCGTTCAGCGCCACAATGATCGTGCTCACCGACATCAGGACCGCGCCGAATGCCGGGGACAGCGTGATGCCCCATGGGGCCAGCACCCCGGCGGCCAGCGGGATGGCGACCACGTTGTATCCGGCCGCCCACCACAGGTTTTGCACCATCTTGCGATAGGTCACCCGAGAGAGCGTCAGAATGCGAGAGACGTCTCGCGGATCACTCCGCACCAGCACGACGTCACCGGCTTCAACCGCCACGTCGGTACCGGCGCCGACCGCGATTCCGACGTCGGCCATGGCGAGCGCCGGTGCATCGTTCACGCCATCGCCCACCATCGCGACGCGATGCCCTCCCTGCTGCAACCGCTGGATCTCGGCCGCCTTGCCGTCGGGCATCACCCCGGTCAACACCCGGTCGATGCCGAGAGACTTCGCGACCACCTCGGCAACCGCACGCGTGTCGCCGGTCATCATCACCACCTGTATGCCAGCCGCGCGCAATGCCCGTACGGCCTCGGCAGACTCTGGACGCACAGCGTCCGCGACCGTGAACGACGCCAGCAAGCGATGAGTCGCGTGGGAACTCTCAGGGACCTCCTCGACGAGATGTATGGTCCCCTGCCCTGTGCGCGCCCCGGCCTCGATGAATGCCGCTGCGTCAGCCGACGGTGAGACCGACAGCCGTTCCAGAAGGGTCGGACCTCCGACGTACAATACGCGCCCGTCCACCATCGCTTTCACGCCAATTCCCGGCATCGCCTCGAAATCATGCACTCGGAGCGGACCCAGCTGACGGTCATTCGCGCTCTTAACGATGGCCTTGGCCACCGGGTGCTCGGCGTCATGCTCGACCGCCGCAGCCAGCTGCAGCGCTGCATCGACCGTGGTTCCGTCCGCGGTGAATTGATCCACGACACGATGGTCGCCGAGCGTGAGCGTTCCGGTCTTGTCGAACACCACGGTGTCGAGCAACCGTGCGTTCTCCAGTCCGCGACGATCACGTACAAGGAGCCCGCTCTGAGCTCCGAGCGTGGTGGAGATCGCGAGGACGAGCGGAACCGCGAGCCCGAGCGCGTGCGGGCACGCGATCACCAGCACCGTGACCAACCGCTCCACGGCCTTCGCGCCACTCGCACCCGCCGCGATCCACGCGATGAACGTGAGCGCTCCCGCTCCGAGCGCCACCCATGTCAAATACTGCGCCGCGCGGTCGGCCAGCATCTGGGCGCGTGATTTCGATTGCTGAGCGTCCGCGACGAGCCGCATGATGCCCGAAAGAGCGGTGCGCTCACCGACGGCCGTCACGTCCACGCGTAGCGCGCCCGCGCCGTTGACGGTTCCGGCAATCACACGGTCTCCGACCGCCTTGCTTACGGGAACCGATTCGCCGGTGATCATCGACTCATCGAGCGTGCTCGTGCCGCTTCGCACGACGCCGTCAGCGGGGACGTGCGCCCCGGGGCGTACGAGCACGATATCGCCGACGGCCAGCGCGCTTATCGGCACGACTTCCACGTGCTCCTGGTCCCCCATCACATGCACGCGGCTGGCCTGATCCGGCAGCAGTTTCGCCAAGGCTCCGAGCGCCCCCTGAGCCTGGTCGATGGATCGCATTTCCATCCAGTGACCGAGCAGCATGATGGTCACGAGCGTGGCGAGTTCCTCCCACAGCGGCATGCCCGGGTAGCCGAGCGTGACCGCCGTGCTGAACACAAACGCCACGACGATGGCGAGTGAGATCAACGACATCATGCCGGGCATTCGATCCCTCAGCTCGCCGACAGCCCCCCGCAAGAACGGAGGGCCACCGTACGCAAACACGGCGGTGCCGAACACCGCCGGAATCCAGCGCGAGCCGGCGAACGACGGCGCATGATAGCCGAGCGCGTCCTGCAGCATGTGCCCCCAGACGAGCGTCGGCACGCTGAGGAGCAGCGAAAGCCAGAACTTGTCGCGGAACATCGCCACCGAGTGGCCCGCGTGCTTGTCGTGCGTACCGTGATCGCGGTGAGCCGGCTCTCCCGCGCGGAGAGTGGCTTCGCTTGTGTGCCCCGCGGCATCCACGTGATGCGCAGACGGATCATCGGTCTGTGTCCGCGTTGGGTCGTGGGCACCATGGCTATGAGACGCGTTCATGCATTCCTCCGGCGCTGTCGGCGCGGCTGTCGCAATCGATGATACTGCGGGCTCGGCGGAGCCCCCGCCTTCAAGCCGTCCCATTCCCGCTGGTGGCGCTCTCCGGGACTCCGTAGTTTACGCTGCATAAACTCCGATGCCGAATCCTCCCCCAACCTCCGCGCCGCCATGACCCGACTCGTTCGCCTCGCCACCCTCACTGCCGCGCTGACGTTGTGCGGTGTTGCCGCTCCGCTCTCGGCGCAATCCAACCGCAGTGATTCCACCGCGGCCGTCGCCGCCGTTGAGCAGTTTCACGCCGCCTTGGCCGCCGGCGACTCAGTTCGCGCAACCGCCCTGCTCGCCACTGATGTCATGGTGCTCGAGAGCGGCGCCATTCAGACTCGCGCCGAGTATCTCGGACATCACCTCGGTGCCGACATGGCGGCCAGCAAGGATTCCAAGGCCGTGCGCAGCCTGGTGCAGGTTCGCCTCATTGGCGGCACCGCCTACGTGGTATCCAAGTCGGTCACGCCGCCAAGTGGCGCCGAAGGATCGAATGGCTCGGAGATGGCCGAGTTGATGGTGCTCTCCAAGGACGCCTCGGGGTGGAGCATCCGCGCGGTGCACTGGTCGTCGCGCCGTCGGCGGGCGTAGAGAGAGGCGCAGCCCCGCGAAGCGGCCGCCAGGCGTCTTCGATCTCATGCACCACGCGCGGCGTCGCGCGTGGTCAGTGGTGGCCCGCTTCGACGGGAGCGGCAGCCCCTGGCCGAACGGCGGCATCGCGTACCGCTGTCGCCGCGAGCTTCCACAGCAGCCAGGAGGCGAGCAGTACCGGAAGGACTAGCGCCAGACGCTGGGCGACACGGTCCGCGATGCGTTGACGCGCGAGTGCGCGCACGGCGCCCGCCTCTCCGAGGGACGGCCGCGTCGAACTGCCGTCCTCGCGCGATTCTCGCACAGCGGTTTCCCCTGAGCGCTGCCATCGCCGCCGCTGCATGACCCAGCCGGTGACAAGGACCGCCCACAGCACGCCTTGCGTGACGGCGAAGACCAGATGATCGACGAGGCTGTTGCCAGACAGGGCGAGCGTGTGCGCTGCCAGCAAGGGGTCGAAGAATCGCCAGAACCGCGGGCGCCGTTGAACGACGTCACCCGTGGCCTGCGAGACGTAGATATCCGACGTCCACGGGTCCGCGAATCGAAAACGGTACGCCTCCACCGGGCGATTCAGATCCGTCACGAGCTGTGGCCCGGATCCCACCAAGAAGAAGGATGGGCGTCCCACCACTTGCCCTTGCGCAATCGCGCCGGCCTGATCGGGCCGCAGTGTAGGCAGCGGCGTCGCGGTACGCGCGTCGTAGACGATCGGGGGACGGTCCCGGCGCCAGGTGACCATCCACACGTCTCGATCCCCGAGGCGGCGCCATTCGATGGCCTGCGCCCGTACGTCGCCAGTGGCCGAAGTGTTGGCGATGCGCGTGAGCACAGTGGCCGGGTCCGCCAATGGGGCGTCCGTTGGGACTCCGCCGTGCCAGTCAGCCGCGATGCTGGCGGTGCCGCGGAATGCGTGCTCGAGCGGCCCGAGGCACAGCCAGAGGTACATGCCAACGGCCAGCTGAATCACGAGCACTCCACCGATCGTGCCACCCGCCAGCCGATGCCACCAACGCGCATCCGTCCAACTTCCGGCCTCGACGGGAGTGACGCTGGTCGCGCGAAGCGCGTACCGCGATCGTCGCCGCCACAGCAACCACAACCCGAGTACGGTCGTCCCCACCAACGCCATCCCAAGGCCGTACAGCAGCGACGTCCACAGCGCGAGCCGCTCGGTGTACTGCACCACATGAAAGCGCCGATACCACCACTCGAAGGTCGCGGCGCGTTCGTCGAAGCGACGAAGCGTACGCCCCTCGTCGCGCGACAGCACGAGCGTCGCGCGCTGCTGTCCCTCGAGCCGGGCCCGCACGGCCGAAACTGGCCCGCCGAGATAGAAGCGATTGGCCTCGGGCGCCGACGTCAGTTCCACGACACGGCTGCCAACCAACGCCTCGTTGGCCACGGCGGTCAGCAGCGAATCCGGTAACGGGTCCAGACGCTTCCCCGTGCGCGCGTCGAATGTGCGCGCGAGCGCATTCGGCCCCGTCTTCACGACGTACCACATGTAGGGGCCGCGTGACTCGAGTCGAAGGGAGAAAACCTTCGCCTCGTCAGGAGCGGCGAGCTTGAGAATGGCCGCCGGCGTCCACGGCGCGCGCTCGAGCGGTAGCGGAATCGAATTGGTGGGCCGGAGCGTGAACACACCGGCAAGACCATTCGACGCCCCGGCGGTAGCAAGCGTCATCGCGGTGGCCGAGACCATCCAGGCGAGCAGTGGAATGGTGAAGAGCATGCCGCCCCACCGATGCCAACGCGCGAGATGGGACGTGCGCAGGGCACGTCCCATCGATGATATCTCCGCCTCCGATGCGCGCGACCTACGCACCGGGCATTGGCGGATCCGACGCGCGACGAGCACGGGACGCGGTGTGCGAGTGGCGGACGACCCATCGGCCCGTTGTCCCGCTCCCCTTGCGCTCCAGGATCACCGTCCCGCGACCGAAATTATCGACGGCGCGATCACCCATCTTGGCCTGCAACGCATAGCTGACGGTGGCCCACGCGGTGGCACCGTCCACGTGCACATCGATCTCGATGGGACGATACCGAAACTCCTTCATCTCTTTGAGCTCGGGTCCGAGATGATGATCCCGATAGTCCGCCCACCCGCGGTTCACGCCGGCGCCCTCGAAAATGGTGAGCGCCTCACCCGCGTACAGCGTGTCCAACGCCGCCATGTCGCCTCGCTCCTGCGCGGAGAACACGGCCGTGATCACCGCGCGGACCGCGCGGTCGGCATCGGCGGTTGGGCGCTGTGCGGCGAGGGAGCCACCGCTCAAGACGAAACTGGCGAGCAAGACCGGCAACACCCGCCCCGAAATTCGCATGGCCGGCATCACTGGATCATGAAGGTGAACGACCCGCTCATCGGGTGGCCGTCCTCGCCGGCCACTGTGAACTTGACCGTATACGCCCCCTTGGCCAACGGCTTGACGACGCGCGCCACGAGTGTCTCACCGCCGTCCGCGGTCAGCTCGCCGAGGGCATGGGTGTCGGTAGTGCCCTGCCACAACGACACGCGCGACATCTTGAGCTCGATCGCTTCACTGAACGTCAGGCGCAGCTCTTTGGGGGCCGCGACACTCGCCCCCGCTGCGGGCAACGAACTCTTGAGCTTCGCGTGCGGCAGGATACGCAGCGTCACCGACATCGGCGTATACGGGACCGTCGGCAGTGGCACCGGTGAAAGCAGGAGCGAAAACGCGAGTCCAAGAGAAGCGAAGGCAAGCATGTATCGGGCCCGGAAAGTGTTTGAACAGAGTCTTGCGATGATGACGAGAAAGATACCCGACGCTTTACCTGCCGTAAAGGGAGCTGCCGGACGGGTTGTTCAAGCTCCAAGACGGCTCAATCCCGGCTGACAACCCTTTGCCGAGTGTGCACGAAATGTGTTGCAGACCGCGATGAAGCAGGGGAGCGGTCCAGCGCGATGCGCTGTGGAGCGGTGAGCCTTCTCGGTCGCAGGTGCCTCAGCCCGGTGTGCTGCCAGCGCTGCGGTTTCGTAGGGCCGCAGCGTCACGCAACCGAGGCGACGCAGGAGATGTCCCACCGTTGACAGGGTCAGCCTCCGCGATCCGCGATCTTCGGACCGCACAACCGCTGCTGGCGTCAACAGCACGCGCTGCCCGAGCGCCCGCCTCGTCGGGCCCGGCGACCGATGCGGCCCGGCGCGGTGACATCTCATGAGGATCATGGCGACCCGCGACTTTTTGTCACCAGCGGAGCGTTGGTCGCGGAGCGACTCAACTCACTGAGTCTCCGGAAAACCAGAATCGATTCCGGCCGACATGAGTTTCGCGATTGCCATCGCGAGAACTGAAGAATTCATTCGTCAGATGGGCATCGCGGCCGCTCTTTCAGCGTAGCGACACCGACCTGACTAGTGGGTCGTAGTTGATTTACGTGTAGCGGGCATGCGACGGGTGGGGTCGCGATACCGCCACACAAACGGCTGACACGTTTCGTTGTGGAGCTTGATGTAGCGGAGCAGCTTGCGCGTCAGATCGGTGGTCGAGGTGAAAATGCCGCGCGCGATGCAGTCGCGTTCGATGCGCGCGAACCAACTTTCCACCTGATTGAGCCAACTGCTATAGGTCGGGGTGTAGTGCATCGTCACGCGCGGGTGCGCGGCGAGCCAGTCTTTCACCGCTTGGGTCTTATGCGCCGACAGGTTATCGACGACGAAGTGGACCGCCTTGCCGCGGGGCGCCGAGCGGGTCACCGTCTCGAGGAAGTCCACAAACTCGGCGCTCGTGTGGCGCGCGGCGACCTTGCCCTGCACGTGGCCGGTGCCGACGTCGAGCGCGGCGTACAACGAGCGCGTCCCATGGCGCACGTACTCGAAGCCGTGGGCTTCAGCCCGGCCGGGCCGCAGCGGCAACACGGGATCGGTGCGATCCAGCGCCTGAATCGCCGTCTTCTCATCGACGCAGAACACCACCGCATTGACCGGCGGGTCGATGTAGAGCCCGATGATGTCGGCGGCCTTTGTCTCGAAGTCGGGATCTGGACTGCCCTTGTACCGCTCGAGGCGATGCGGCTTCAGGCCATGCCGCTTCCACACGGTCGTGACCGTCGTGTGCGCCACACCGAGCTTCGCCGCCAAGCGCCGGCTCGACCAGTGCGTCAGCGGGGTGGGCGGCTGGGTCTGCAGCGTGAGGCGGACGATCTTCGCCTCCAGCGCGGCCGTGATGCCATGGCCCCATCCCGCTCGCGGGGCATCCGCGAGGGCCAAGACGCCGCCGTCCACGAAGCGGCGCTTCCAGATCGCGATGAAGCGATCCGTGCACGCGAACCGGGCGCCAATCGTGGCGTAGCTGTCGCCATCGGCCAGCGCGAGCACGACGCGCACCCGCTTGGCGATCGCTTGGCTCAGCGTCGTCTGCCGCAGCATCTGCTCGAGAGTGCGGCGATCCTCAGGGGCGAGCACGAGATCCATCGTAGGGGTAAACATACCGCCCGATACTGCAACTCTCGTGCCATCCACATTTCACCTACGACCCACTAGTCTCTATAGTCCCTACACGAAAATATTTCGTTGACCTTCGGTTAGGTCGCTATCAAAAGCGAAAAGACCTCGGATTGCCATTCGGCTCGCGCGTCACTATCGTTCCAAGTGCGGCGGCGAATCACTGAAGATGGTGACCAAACCGATCTGCAGGGCGTCCTCCGTATATCATGCTCTCTTCGCTACGCCGTACTATTCACCGCGTCTCACTGCGTCGCGCTATCGCGGCGCTTTTGGCGTTGGCGGTGATGCTCGGGGTCACGGAGCCAGTTTTCGGCGAGGCGCATGAACGCGAGGCATCGCGGAGTTCCGTCGCGGTGCGCACCTCCGCTTCGCCGGCAATTGCAGTGACCGCTTGCAGCGATGGTGTCCTTACGGCGCTGGTGCACATAGACGCCCGTTCCGACGTACCGCTGCACGCCGACGATTTCGGCGAAGATCCGCACAGCGCGCACGTGTGTCACTGCATGCATGTGCATGGCGGTGTGCCCGTGCGTGTCGGCGGGCTCAATGACTCCTCGAACGACTGGGCCACCGTGCCCACGACTGTGGATGATCTCCCGACGAGTGTCGAGCGAGCGCCGGGGCTGCGGCCGCCGGCCAGGGCGCTGATCGCCTGATCCACTGACGAAAGCGCGACCGAGGAACGCCCTCGGTCGACGCCGCTTTCGACAGCGTCGTGTTGGTCCCGCGTACATGCGGTCGACCGCGCAAGAGCCATCACCCGATAGCCGTTCATCGCACGTTCTTCGTGCCGGCCGCTTCTCGGTCGGGCGCGTGCGTGCGTTCTCTGGAGATTTTTATGGGGACATCCGTTCCCGGCACTCGCGTGCCGGTGAGCTTCCTGCGATCCACGCGAGCAAACGCGCCCTCGCACGCCGCCGGGTCGTTGTACCACGCGCTCGTCGTCTCGGCGCTCTTCTCGCTCCTGTCGTGGCCGGTCGGCGCAGCCGCTGCGCAGTCGGCTTTGCGGGCCAGCGCCGATTCGGTCGACCTCACACTTAGCGAAGTCCAGCGTCTCGCGCTCCAACGCAATCCGAGCTTCCTCGCACTACGGGAAAACTCGGCGATCGCGCGGGGCGCACTGCAGCAGTCGAAGTTGCTCCCGTTCAATCCAAGCGTGCAGATGCAGCTCAACGGATTGATCAGCGGCAATTCTGACGAGCCTGGAACGATCACGCTCGCGCAGGAGCTCGAGATCGCTGGTCAACGTGGTCAACGTGTCGCAGCGGCCAAGCGCGGAGTCACGCGCGTGGATGCGACCGTGCTCAACGCTGCGCGATTGACCGTGGCCGATGCCAGCGTGGCGTTTCTTCGCGCCGTCTCCGCACAGCGGCGTGAGACGCTGGCGCGCGATCTGCTCGTGCTGAACGAGCGGCTTGGAGTCGCCGTGCGCACTCAGCTGCGGGAAGGCGAGATCAGTGAGCTCGACGCGAATCTCGCGGAGATTGAAGTCGGGCGCGCTCGCGCTCGCGTACTCGCGGCGCGGCGCGAAGCCGCTGTCGCAAGTGTGGCGCTCGCGACACAGCTCGGACTGCCAGCGACGATGACCTTTCGTCTGATCGACGCTGAGGCCGAAGGCGTTAGCGCGCCACAGCTCTCCGCCGACTCGTTGCTCGTCGTGGCGGCATCGACGCGCGCTGATCTCCAGGCACAACGGGCTGCGGTGCAGGAGGCCGCGGCGCTGACGTCGCTCGCGCGCCGCGAGTGGATCCCGAATCTGCAGCTTGGGGTGTTCGCCGAGCGTCGGCTAGAAGCGGTCACCGGCGGACCTGCTTATCCGCGGTTCGGTCCATCGCTAGGTGTGTCGCTCCCGATGTTCAATCGCAACCAAGGCGTGATTGCACAGCGTCGCGCGCTCGAAACGCAGTCGCTTCGCGAGCTCGACGCGATGCGATTTGCACTGCGCGCCGATGTGAGCGCCGCGCTGCAATCGTATCAGGCGGCCTCCGCCGAGCTCGCGATCTACACCGAGACCGTGCTAGGTCCGGCGCGCCGCAATAGTGGCTTGCTCGACACGGCCTTTCAAGCCGGTAAGATCGCCCTCCCGACACTGCTGCTTCTACGCAATCAGCTACTGGATGCGGAACTGGGTTACTGGGACGCGTGGTTGGCGCAACACGCCGCCCGCGTGCAGCTGGACGCCGCGACGGGCGCGCTACAACCCCGAACCCTTCCCGCATCGACCACTTCTGACACGACCAGGACTCGTCCATGACCTCGCATCGCCTTCTCTCGCGCGTCCACACGAACGCGTCCGCTCGGATCGGAGCGTCAGCGACGCGTCGACGCATCGTCTTTGTGCTCGCACTTGCCACCGTCAGCGTCGCGGGTTGCGGTAAGTCGTCGGATTCTGAAGAGAAGCCGTCTGCGGCCACCGCAAGCACCGCAGACAACAGTGCGGCGGCGCCGCATGCGGAGCGCGTGCAACTCGATTCGGCAGCGGCCGCCATCGCGGGTATCCGTGTCGAAAATGCGGATAGCACGCTTACCAATGGATTGCCGCTAACCGGCGCGATCACGTACGACCAGAATCGCGTAACCCATATCGGTGCCCGTACACTGGGTCGCGTGATTGCGTTGCCGGTAGACCTCGGTGCGCGGGTCAGTCGAGGCCAAGTACTCGCGGAGCTGGAGAGTCCAGAGGTCGGCCAGATTCGAGCCGATGAGAAGCAGGCTACCGCGCTTCTTCGCATTGCGCGCGAGAACTACGACCGCGAGCAGCGACTCGCCACGCAGGGCATTTCGAGCCGAAAGGAGTTGCTTGACGCGGAGGCCGAAGTCCGGCGCAACGAAGCGGCGCTCCGCAGTGCGGAAGATCGGCTGGCAGTCCTCGGCGCTGGACACGGTACCGGCGGCCACTTCGACGTCGTCGCGCCGTTCGGTGGCGTCGTCGTAGCGCGCCGTGCGAGCCTGGGCCAGACCACGACGCCAAACGATTCGCTCTTCACCATTGCTGACTTGAGCCGCGTGTGGATCGAGCTCGACGTGTTCGAACGCGATCTCTCGCGAGTGCGCGCCGGACAGCGCGCGACCGTGACCGTGGGCTCGTATCCGAATCGTGTCTTCAACGGTCGCGTCATCTACCTCGCTGATATCGTCGATCCGCAGCGCCGCACTGCACGCGCGCGTATCGAACTGCCGAACGACGATCGGGCGCTCAAGCCGGGAATGTTCGCGAGCGGAACGCTGCAAGTGGGTGGCAACGGAACGGCGCTCGCCGTGGTGCCGCAGTCAGCGATTCAGAAGCTGAAGGAAGGCACCGCGGTGTTCATACCCGGAGCCAAGGCTGGCGAGTTTCGCGCCGTTCGCGTGGAGGTCGGTGACACCATCGACGGCGGACGCGTAGTCATCCTCAAAGGGCTCGCACCTGGCGCACGTGTGGTGACAACTGGAGCCTTCGCGCTTCGCTCAGAGCTCGTGAAAGACGAAATCGGCGAGGAGGGCTGAGCCATGCGCGGACTAATTGGCTTTGTCCTCAAACAGCGACTACTAATCATGTCGCTTACCGCGTTGTTGGCGGGCGCAGGAGTATGGTCCGCGCTTCGACTGCCGATCGACGCGGTGCCCGATGTCACAAACGTGCAGGTACAGATCAATACGAACGCCGCAGCGCTTTCGCCGGTCGAAGTCGAGCGCCAGGTCACCCTACCCGTCGAGCTGGCGATGTTCGGCTTGCCGGAGCTGGAGGAGATTCGTTCGATCTCCAAGTTCGGCCTCTCACAAGTGACGGTCGTGTTCAACGAGGGCACGGACCTCTATTTTGCGCGCCAGCAGGTTCAGGAACGACTGCTACAGGCGCGCGAGCAGATTCCGAGTGCATACGGATCACCGGAGATGGGACCGGTGTCCACTGGCCTCGGCGAAGTGTTTCAGTACGCCGTGGTGGCGAACATCGCCGCGGCCGACAGCTTTCGCCAGGACTCTACCGCGCTGCGCACGTTGCAGGACTGGGTGATCGCGCCACAGCTGCGCACGGTGCCTGGCGTGGCGGAAGTCAACACGCTCGGCGGCTTCGAGAAGCAGTATCAAGTCCTCGTGCGGCCCGAGGCGCTGGTACAATACGGCGTCACGTTGCAGCAGGTGCTCGATGCCGTCTCGCGCAACAATCAGAACGCGGGTGGCGGCTATCTCACGCGTGGCGCCGAACAGCTGATCATTCGAGGCGTCGGACAGGTGCAGAGCCTGGATCAGATCCGTGGAGTCGTCGTCACCAGTCGCGATGGCACACCGGTGCGAGTCGGTGACGTTGCCGACGTCGTGATCGGCTCGACGATTCGACAGGGCGCGGTTACGAAGGACGGTCGGGGCGAAGTCGTGACCGGCATCGTCATGATGCGTATCGGGTCGAACGCGCGAACGGTGGTCGGTGCCGTGAAGGAGAAAGTGGCGGCGGCCGCGCGCACGCTCCCAAACGGTGTGTCGATGACCACGTTCTACGATCGTACGGACCTCGTGCAACGCACGATCGGCACGGTCGAGAAGAATCTGGTCGAAGGCTCGGTGCTGGTAATCGTCGTATTGTTCCTGCTACTCGGAAACCTGCGAGCGGCGTTCATCGTGGCGCTCGCCATTCCGCTCTCGATGCTCTTCGCGGTCAGCGCGATGGTCAAAGCGGGCATCGCTGGCAGTTTGATGTCGCTTGGCGCCGTCGATTTTGGGCTCGTCGTCGATGGATCGGTCGTGATGGTTGAGAATTCCATGCGACGGCTGGGACATCGGAACGAGAACGAGGGCTTCTTGCACACGGTGCTTGACGCGTGCGCCGAAGTCGCACGTCCCATCCTATTTGGCGTCGGCATCATCATCGTCGTCTATCTGCCGATCCTGACGTTGCAGGGCGTCGAAGGCAAGATGTTCAAGCCGATGGCATTGACGGTGGTCTTCGCGCTCGTCGGATCGCTGATCCTCACGTTTCTGCTCACGCCAGTACTGATTTCCTTCTTTCTCAAGGGCAACGTTGAAGAGAAGGATGTCTGGTTGGTCAAGCGTGCGAAGCGGGTGTACGCGCCAGCACTCGAGTGGACGATCTCACACGGCCGTCCCGTGATGCTGGCGTCGGCCGTCATGGTGGTCGCCGCGCTCGGGGCGGTGCCGTTTCTCGGCTCTGAGTTCATTCCGCGACTCGACGAAGGCTCCTTCGCGCTTCAAGTGCTGCGCTTGCCGAGCGTTTCACTCGAGGAGAGTACGCGTCAGACCTCTCAACTTGAGAAAGTGTTACGCGACGAATTTCCAGACGAGATCGTCGACGTCGTCTCAAAGACAGGGCGTGCCGAGATCGCGACCGATCCGATGGGCGTGAACGTCAGTGACATCCTCGTGATGCTCACGCCCGAAGACAAGTGGATCAAAGCGTCGAACAAGGCAGATCTGGAAGCCAGGATGTCGACGGCCTTGGCGAAGATTCCAGGCCTCGTGTTCAGCTTTAGCCAACCTATCGAACTCCGCGTGAACGAGCTGATCGCTGGAGTGCGTAGCGATCTGGCGATCAAGATCTACGGGGACGATCTCGCGACGCTGAGCAGGCTCGGCGACGAAGTGGTGTCGGCGGTCAGCAAGCTTCCTGGCGCGACTGGCTTCAAGGCTCAACAGCTCGAAGGCTTGCCGCAATTGCAGATCAGCGTGATTCCTGAGCAACTGGCGCGATACGGTGTGAACGCCGCGGATGTCATGCAGGTCGTGGAGGCGCTTGGCGGCTCCAACATCTCACAAGTGCTCGAAGGGCAACGTCGCTTCGCACTCACGGCGCGATTCCCGGCTGCCGTTCGGCAGAGTGCGTCCAGTGTCAGCGCTATTCTGGTCAGCACTCCCGGCGGCGAACGGGTGCCGCTCGGCCAGCTCGCCAGCGTCCAGGAAGTTGCCGGCCCTGCTGAAATCAGCCACGAGAACGGTTCGCGCCTTCTGATTGTGGAGGGCAATGTGCGCGGTCGCGACATCGGCAGTTTTGTCACCGATGTGCGTGCGCTGTTCGAGCAGGGCAGGGTGAAACTTCCGAGCGGCTATCGCCCGGAGTTCGGCGGACAGTTTGAGAATCTCGAACGCGCCACCCGTCGACTGATGCTCGTAGTGCCGGTCTCGTTGCTGCTGATCTTCCTGCTGCTCTTCGCGACGTTCAACTCGTTGCGACAAGCGGCCCTTGTCTTCACTGGCATTCCACTGGCGACGGTGGGAGGCGTGGTCGCGCTGCTGTTGCGCGGCATGCCGTTCTCAATCTCCGCTGGTGTCGGATTTATCGCGCTCTTCGGTGTCGCCGTGCTGAACGGCGTGGTGATGGTGAGCTACATCAATGAGCTCCGTCAGTCCGGCCGGTCGCTGGACGACGCCGTTCGAGAGGGCGGGATGACACGACTTCGTCCGGTACTCATGACGGCGCTCGTTGCGTCGCTCGGATTCATCCCGATGGCGTTGTCATCCGGGTCAGGCGCAGAAGTGCAGCGGCCGCTCGCGACCGTGGTCATTGGCGGGTTGGTAACCGCCACGCTTCTCACGCTGCTCGTGCTACCGCTCCTGTATCAGATGTTCGAGCGACGCTCTGACCTGACGACACCCTCACCGCTCGCGAGCTAACCCATGGAAGCGACGACTCGACTGGACTTGCCGCTCCTGCTCCCGGACCTACCGGACGAGCGCGACGCGTGTGTGGCACGCCTTATCTCATTGCTCGAGGCGCGTCCGGACGTCACACGCGTCCATGTGCTGCGAGTGGGGGATCCACACGGAGACTCGGATGGCGCGCCGAACAGCGCATCGGCGAACGGTTCCTCATCACCGGCCAGCGCGCAGCTTTGTCTGCACTATGATCCCGAGCGCTTGTCACTCTCGCAACTCACGGCCATCGCGAAGAGCGCTGGCGCGGACGTGTGGCAGCGCTATGGTCACGCGGTCATTGAGCTTCGGAAAGTGACAAGCGAGGATGGTGGAGGGCGGATCGAGGAACGCGTGCGCGTCGTGCCGGGTGTGACCTCCGTCTCCGTCAGTGTAGCGGCTCAACTCGTGCGAGTGGAATTCGATCGGGAGGCAACGACGCGCGAAGCCATCGAGTCCGCGTTGGTCAGCACGCCGCAATCGAGGTCTCCAGATGTCTCGCTTGAGGATCCGACCGGTACGTCGTGGTACGCGCGCAATCGTGAGCTCTCATGGAGCCTCACC
Source organism: Gemmatimonadaceae bacterium (assembly GCA_019752115.1). NCBI lineage: Bacteria > Pseudomonadati > Gemmatimonadota > Gemmatimonadia > Gemmatimonadales > Gemmatimonadaceae > Gemmatimonadaceae bacterium. Next base: position 4,172 of record JAIEMN010000001.1, on the reverse strand, counting down.
GCGGGTGTGTTGCTGTCGCTCGGCTGGGTCATGCAGGCGCGCTCGGCGCGGACCGCGGTGGCGTTGTTCGCTGTGTCATGCCTCTTCGGCGCACGTGACAACGTCGGGCACTTTCTCAGGGACGTACGAAAGGGGCGCTTCAAGTTCGACATCGACCTGCTGATGATCGTCGCGGCCGCCGGCGCCGCGGGTCTCGGTCAGTGGCTCGAAGCGGCGTTGCTGCTTTTCCTCTTCAGTCTCGGCCACGCGCTCGAGCACTACGCGCTCGGGCGCGCCCGCAACGCCATCAAGGCGTTGGCCGAGCTGGCCCCGACCACTGCGACGGTGATCCGTGGTGAAGGAGAAGACCGCCAAGAATCCGTGGTGAAAGTCGAGGAGGTTCGGCGAGGGGACCGTGTGCTCGTGCGTCCGGCAGAACGCTTGTCTGTCGACGGTACAGTCGTGGGCGGTCGATCCGCGGTGAATCAAGCGCCGATCACCGGAGAGAGCGTGCCCGTCGAGAAGGCGGTGAGCGATCAAGTGTACGCCGGCACCGTCAATGGTGAGGGCGCACTCCTGATTCAGGTCACCAACGCGGTCGGCGACCGCACGCTTGACCGGGTAATCACGTTGGTCGCCGAAGCGCAGACACAAAAGGCCCCAACGCAACAGTTCACCGAACGCTTCGAGAGAGTGTTCGTTCCGCTCGTGCTTCTTGCGACGGTGTTGGTCATGGTGGTGCCGCCGCTCATCGGCGTGTGGGATTGGCGCCTCGCGATCTATCGCGCGATGACGCTGCTGGTCGCGGCATCTCCGTGCGCGCTCGCGCTTGGCACGCCGGCGGCGATTCTCTCCGGCATCGCACAAGCGGCGCGCAACGGCGTGTTGATCAAGGGCGGCGCGCACCTCGAGGCACTCGGCGCGGTTGACATAGTCGCGTTCGATAAGACGGGGACGATTACGCTGGGAACACCGCGCGCAACCGATGTGCTACCGAATGACGGAATCACGCCGCAGGAGTTGCTGTCGTCAGCGGCGGCCGTGGAGCGGCAGTCGCAACATCCACTGGCGAAGGCGGTCATCGATTCCGCTGAGTCGCTGGACGCTCCCGTGCTTCAGGCCAGCGACGTAGTGTCGGTGACAGGACTCGGCATTCGTGCGCGAGTGGGCGATGATCGCGTGGAGGTCGGGCGCCTCAAGATGTTTCAAGTTGCAGACGGCGGTGGCAGTACGGTGCCCGGACAGATCGTACAAGACGCGGAGCGGCTGGAGAGCGATGGACGCACCGTGATCGTTGTTCGGCGAACGTCGTCCACTGGTAAGGTCACGTTTCTCGGCGTGATCGGCGTCGCGGACCAACCACGTTCCGGTGTACGCGCAACACTCGAGGCGCTGCGCAGCGTTGGCGTGAAGCAGTTGGTCATGTTAACCGGCGACAATGCCGGAGTCGGCCGCGCCATTGCAGCGCGGGTCGGCATTGACGACGTGCGCGCGGGGCTACTGCCCGAGGACAAGGTCACGGCAATCAAAGAGCTGGCGGCCAAGGGCACGGTGGCGATGGTGGGAGACGGCGTGAACGACGCCCCCGCGCTTGCCCACGCGACGGTTGGCATCGCCATGGGCGGTGCCGGCACAGCCGCCGCGCTCGAAACGGCCGATGTCGCGCTCATGAGCGACGACTTGGGTCGTCTCCCCTTCGCCATTGGCTTGAGTCGCCAAACCAAGCGTGTGATCCGGCAGAATCTGGCGCTATCTCTCGGTGTGATCGCGGTGCTGATCGTCACCTCAATCACTGGAGTTGTCGGCATCGCGCTCGCCGTATCCGTGCACGAGGGAAGTACCCTCGTCGTCATCGCGAACGCACTACGATTGCTGGCCTATCGTGGGTCGCCGCCTGCGCGAGCAGTGGCTGGGGCGACATGAGCGCGCGGTCGCCAGAGTCGCTGCCGCAGATTCTCGAGTCATCGAGTGTCCGGATCGATCCGATTGTGTTGTGGAACGTGCCAGACATTTGGCACGCACGCATCGCCAACCGAATGGCGACGCAAACACGAATCGACCGATACAGCGGGGTGTTTCCGCTGAGTGAGTGCCTACAGCACCGCCCGATGGCGGTGTATGTGGCGGCATTGAGCGAACCGGTTTCCGACGCTGTTCAACTGAATCGCGTGTGTGAAGCCGTGCGCCTCGCGCCCAGTCATGTCATTGCCGCTGCGGTCGCCTTCGACGCGGCACTCGCGACGTCCGCGATCGTGCGGCTCGCCAAAGCCGGATTTGCGGACGTGTTCACTGTTACCGACGGGGACTCTTTCGACGCGCTGGTGCGATGGATTCAGGCCAATCGACCGCGCACGCTCTATACGCAGGTGTGGGCGGCCATCGCGCCGTACGTAGAGCCGCACGCCGTCGCCCTCGTCAAGACGAGCTTGCGATTGGCGTACGCGTCGTATACGGTGGGTGAACTGGCGAATGCGTGCAACTGTTCCGAGCGAAGTCTGCGTCGATTGACCTACGAGGCGGGGCTCGGTAGCCCGATCCGCTTGATCGCGCTCAGTCGCCTGATCTTCGCCGGCTTTCTGCTGGACTGCGAACGAGCACGGATCGAGTGGGTTTCGCACTTTCTCGAGTTTGAATCGCCGGCCGCGCTTCGCGCCAAGGCCAAAAAGTGGCTTCGCCTCAACTCGTCGGACATCGCTGACGCAGGATGGATCAAGTCCATGGGACCGGCGCTCATGATGCAGTTGTGAGGAAAGAACCGTTCGGCGCGGCCGATTTCATCACCGGTTGTCCGAATCGCTACTCGCACCACAATGACCCCGATGCGCATCATTTGTACATGCCAGTCCTGCCCGACCGACAATGCCCGATCCCGTAGTCGCCGATGGGGCGGCGAGTGCGGCGGCGGCGCTCCGCATGCTGGAGCGCCGCCAGGCGGTGTTAGCCAACAACCTCGCCAACATCTCGACGCGAGGGTTCAAGGCCGAAACTCCGTTTGCGCGAATGTTGGATGGTGCACTGTCCGCCGCTGATGCGTCGCTCGATCCGTCACAAGGACCACTGTCGCCGACGCGAAATCCGCTTGACCTCGCCGTCCGCGGCGATGGATTCTTTGTGGTGCAAACGCCTTCTGGCGAGCGCATGGTCCGCGACGGCACGTTCGCGCTGGATGCGAATCGACGCCTGGTTGACTTGCAGGGCAATCCTGTGCTAGCCGAGGGCGGCGCGCTGACGCTGCCCGTTGGCCGCATCGACGTCGATGTCACTGGTCTCGTGTCTGTCGACGGTATCGCACTGAAGCGATTACGTCTCGAACGAGTCGCACAGGTAGGCGCACTGCAGCATGAGGGCGGCACGCGATTCGTGCCGGACGCGACCCGAGCGAGCGTCCCGATCGAACAGCGCGACATTCGACAAGGCTTCGTCGAGGAATCAAATGTGAACGCAATGACTGCCATGACTGAGATGCTTGACGTGCTACAACGCTATCGCTCCGCGCAGACCGCGATGGCGACGCTCGAGTCGGTGGACGACATCGCGAATGCGCTGGCGAAGCCCGTCTGATCGTTCACGTGGCAACGATGCCTGAGGTACTCGCACACCCTCGTGACCTCGACGTCGGCGACGCGCTCGTCTTGGATGCCTAATGCTCACGTAGTGGAGGTCTCGAGAATCGCAGCATGTGATCTTCGGCGAAGTGGGCCGTCTCAAACGCTATGAGCAACGTCTCCGGCAACGACGGCTAGTGACCGCGGTGTGGACAATCACGGCCGCCGTCCGGCAGGAGAGCCCCCCGCACGCCCCACCGACAGAACAGGTGCGCAAGTGATCGGACCCCTTCATGAGCGCAGTGCGCCCCCGCCTGATGCAATGCCCCATGCGACGGAAGGGCATGGACGTCCACCACCCCGGACGCGGTGCTGATCACGAGCATGACGACGGCGCCGGCAAGTGCGCGGCCTGACGAGCGTGGACGGGGGGAGACATCCGCACCGATCAGGCGTCGCACGCGTCGATCCAGCATGTCCTTGCGGAGAAACCCCGGCACCGCAGAAGCGAACGTCGCCGACGCAGATGGGATCCGCCAGGCGCCGAGCTTGACCAACGCATTGGCCAACACGAAGGGATCGTTGAAGCCACCGGCCGCGTCGTCGGCGGCGATCTCCGCCTCATCGGCGATGTCCTCAGCGATCTGT